>DAHWGZ010000163.1 GCA_027335965.1 Acidiferrobacter sp. | reverse complement strand
GTTGCGGATGATCCACTCGCGGGTCTCGTGGATGTGGCGCCCGGTCGACAGATCCATGATCGTGTCCGCGCCCCAGCGGGTCGCCCACACCATCTTCTCCGCTTCCTCTTCTATGCTCGAGGCCAGCGCCGAATTGCCGATGTTGGCGTTCACCTTCACCAGGAAGCGCCGACCGATGATCATCGGCTCGAGCTCCGGGTGGTTGATGTTCGCGGGAATGATGGCGCGCCCGCGCGCCACCTCGTCGCGCACCATCTCCGGGGTGATGGCGTTCGGCCCGCGCATCTCCACGCCGCCGTTTTCGCGCAACGCCACGTACTCCATCTCCGGGGTGATGATCCCGCGCCGCGCATAATGCATCTGCGTGACGCGCGCGCCCGCGCGCGCCTTCCATGCCGTGCGGGCGCCTGGAAAGCGGATGTTCGCGGTCTCCGGGTCGTTCTGACGCTCGCGGGCAAAGTCCGACGATATCGCCCCCTGCTCCACATCGCCGCGCGCCGTCACCCATTCCGCGCGCCCCCGCGCAAGCCCGCGCGCCAGATCGATGACGGCCGCGGGGTCGGTATAAGGCCCCGAGCAGTCATAAACGCGCAGCGGGGCGTTTTCCTCGGCGCCCAGCGATGCCGGGGTGGCCTCCAAGGAGATCTCGCGCATGGGTATCGCGAGCCCCGCCGTTCCGTTCGATCGCACATAAACCTTGCGCGACGCGGGGAAGGGTGTGGTCATGGCCGCGTCGAGGGCGCGACTCAAAGGAGACAACGTTCGAGGGTCGGCGTTCATCGCCAGGAATCCTATGTGCAAGAGACGTGGAGGCGCGTGTAACGCGCCGATCACGGACCGGAAGGGCCCGTCCTGTAAGGGTCCGTTCAACCTAATGGATTTAGTCAGGGATTGCAAGGAGCCGCTTGCGCCCCTTGGGCAAAAGGCTTAACCTCGAGATTCACGTTTCGGACCCCCTTACTCGCATGTCCCAAACATCCTTCGATGTCGCGCGGTCGGCTATGGTGACGCAGCAGATCCGCACCTGCGAGGTGCTGGATGAGCGCCTGCTCGAGCGCTTGCGCACGGTGCCGCGCGAGGACTTCGTGCCGGCGGGCCAGCGCGCCGCGGCGTTCGCCGATACCCCCATACCCATAGGCCGCGGCCAAGTCATGTTCGCGCCGATGCTCGACGCGCGCCTGGCAAATGCCCTGGCGCTCACGGGCCATGATCGCGTGCTCGAGATCGGCACCGGGACCGGCTATCTGACGGCGGTCATGGCCGGGCTCGCGCGGCTCATCCATAGCGTCGAGATCATCCCCGAATTCAAGTTGCGCGCCGCCGCATTGCTGGCCGCGCAAGGGGTTGCCAATGCCCTGCTCGAGGTCGGTGATGGGGCCCATGGCTGGCCGCGCCACGCGCCCTACGATGCGATCCTCGTGAGCGGCGCGTTGCCGCTGGGGCCGGACGCGCGTTTTCGGGAGTCGCTGACCGTGGGCGGCCGTCTGGTGGTGATCGTGGGCGAGTCCCCGGCCATGGAGGCCCGCCTCATCGTCCGCGAGGGTCCCGATCGCTTCAGTGAACGTTCCTTGTTTGAAACGGATGTGCCGGTTTTAACGAACGCTCCCCAGCGAGAGCCGTTCTATTTCTAGGGTTCGGACGCCATGCGCGAGATCTCTGTTCAAGACCTTTATGTCCGCCTGAAGGCGGGCGAGACACTGGTGCTCCTCGATGTGCGCGAGCCGTGGGAGCGCAACCTCTGCGCCCTGCCAAACTCCCTGCATGCCCCCATGCAGCAGGTGCCGATGGTCATCAACACGCTCAATGCCGCAGACGAGGTGGTCGTCTACTGCCATACGGGGGTACGCAGCTTCCATGTCGGCAAGTTCCTCGAGCACAACGGCTTCAAGAACGTCGCCAATCTCCGTGGCGGCATAGAGGCCTGGGCGCGCGAGGTCGACAACAGCATGGCGCGCTACTAGCCGGTGTTGATCGAGGCACGCCGTAGCCGGCTTGTCCTGGTCGATCTCCAGACCCGGCTGTATGCGGCGATGACGCCGCCCTCGCCCCACTTTCTGGCGCGCATCCTGCTGCTGGCGCGCGCCGCCGCCGCGCTCGATGTCCTGATGGTGGTGACGCGCCAGTATCCGCAGGGCCTGGGGCCCCTTCTCCCGGCGCTCGCCGAGGGCTTGCCGGATTCCGTGCCGATATTCGACAAGATGACGTTCTCGTGTTGCGCCGACAGCGCCATCGGCAAGGTCCTGGAAGGCGACCGTGAGCAGGTGCTGCTCGCCGGCATCGAGACCCATGTCTGCGTGCTTCAGACCGCGCTGGATCTGAAGGCGCGCGGCCGCGAGGTCTATGTGATCGCCGATGCCTGCGCGAGTCGCGCGCCCGAGGATTATCGCCAGGCGCTCGAGCGCATGAGCCGCGAGGGCGTGCGGCTGGTCTCGGCGGAATCGACGATCTTCGAATGGCTGCGTGACGCCCGGCATCCACGCTTTCGGGAGCTCGCCCGCGCGATCAGGGATTTGCCGAAGACGGAGCCGGGTTCGTAAGGAAGGGCGCAAGGAGCGCGCGCGTGCGCCCCAGGGCGCCCTGGTGGGCGCGCACCAGGGATTCACCGGCGAGGCTCGCAGCCTGCCGCGCCCGCGCGTCGCCCAGATAGACGCGGGCGGCCGCGATCAGACCGTCCTCATCGGCGACCCGTACCCCGGCGCCGGCCTGCAGCGTGAGTTGCGCGATCTCGTCGAAGTTGAACATGTGCGGGCCGAAGATCACCGGCACGCCCAAGGCCAGGGCCTCGAGCGGGTTGTGCCCGCCGGTGTCCACCAGCGAGCCGCCGATGAAGGCGCAGTCGCTGGCCGCGAAAAACAGCATGAGCTCCCCCATGGTGTCCCCCAACAACACCTCCGTGGCCTCGGTGACCGCGAGGCCCGCGCTGCGCGATACCACCGCCATTCCCTCCGCCCGCGCGAGCCGGCCCACCGATTCGAAGCGTTCCGGATGCCGCGGGACCAACACCAGCAGAAGGCGCGGGAAGCCCTCCCGCAAAATCCTGTGGGCGCCAAGGACGGTCTCCTCCTCGCCCTGATGGGTGCTGGCGGCGACCCATACCGGCCGGTCGCCCCAGGCAAGCCTCAGGGCCTGGGCCGCCTCGCGCAGCCCGGCCGTCGGCGACAGCTCGAATTTCATGTTGCCGGTCACATGCAGGCGGGTGGCGGGGGCGCCCAGGGCGCGCAGCCGTTCGGCATCGGCCGCCGACTGGGTGGCGATCACGGCCGGTATGGCGAGCGTCCGGGCGATCAGGCGCGGGATGCGCCGGTAACGCCGGCGGGAGCGTTCGGATAGGCGCACGTTCGCCAGAAACACCGGGATGCGGCGTCGCTCGAGGGCGGCGAATAACTGCGGCCAGATCTCGGTCTCGAGGATTATGGCCACGCGCGGCCGCGTCCCGTCGAGAAAGCGTGCCACGGCCCGCGGCAGATCGAAGGGCGCGAAGCGGTGCATCACGCTGTCGCCAAACAGCATGGCCACCTGCGCCGCCCCCGTCAGGGTCGTCGTGGTGATGAGGAGCGGCGTGTCCGGGTATTCGTCGAGGAGCGCGCGAATCAAAGGCGCGGCGGCGCGGGTCTCGCCCACCGATACCGCGTGCACCCAGATCGGCGCCCCGGCGATCGGTTCCCCATACCCCAGCCGTTCCGCCCAGCGCGGCGCATAGCGGGCATCGTGGCGCGAACGCCACCAGAGCCGCAGAAGCGCGAGCGGCAGCAAGAGGCGCGCGATGAACGTGTACCACTTCACGCCGCCTCCCCCAGCCCCAGCCGGGCGAGCGCCGCCAGCACCTCATCTGTCGTCGGACAGGACCGGAAGCCCCCGAGGTCGATCGCGTCGCGCGCCAGCACCCCGGTCTGGGCCGGGTCGCTGTCCCGAAAGATCCCGACCGTCGGTCGTCCCAGCGCCGCGGCAAGATGCAGAAGGCCGGTATCCACGCCCACCGTCATGCGCGCCCCCGCGATCATGCCGGCCAACTCCCGTATGCCGGTGCGCGGCAGCGCCGAGGCCCCGCCTCCGATCGCCGTGGCGATCTCGGTGGCGGCCGCCTGCTCGCGGGCGTTTCCCGATGGCAGCAGGATGC
>DAHWGZ010000162.1 GCA_027335965.1 Acidiferrobacter sp. | reverse complement strand
CATTCGCCGCCGGCGACCAGCATCTCCTCCGGGGCGTCCCGATAGTCGGCCAGCAACGGGCCGGCCTGGCGATTGGGGCGAAAGTCGTTGGGATAGGCGCTGCCCTCCGCTCGCCACGCCGAGAGCTTCTCGCGGCGCAGTGCGATATGGCGGTCTTCGTCTCCCGTGATCTCGTTGTCGTCTCGCCCTTCACTCACACCTACCCCTCCCTTCACAGTCCGCTCTTTAAGCTCGCCTCGATGAATCGATCCAGATCGCCGTCCAACACCGCCTGAGTATTCGCGATCTCGACGCCGGTGCGCAGGTCCTTGATGCGCGACTGGTCCAGGACATAAGAACGGATCTGGCTGCCCCAGCCAATATCCGACTTGCTCTCCTCGAGCCGCTCCTGCGCCTCACGCTTCTTTTGCATCTCAAGTTCGTAGAGCCGCGCCTTCAACATCTTCATGGCCTGCGACCGGTTTTTGTGTTGAGAGCGGTCGGTCTGACATTGTACGACAATGCCGCTCGGGCCATGGGTGATGCGCACCGCCGAGTCCGTACGGTTCACGTGCTGGCCGCCAGCGCCGCTCGCCCGGTAGGTATCGACCCTGAGATCGGCGGGATTGATCTCGATATCGACATTGTCATCGATCTCGGGGTAGACGAACACCGAGGCAAACGAGGTGTGCCGGCGATTGCCGGAATCGAAGGGGGATTTGCGCACGAGCCTATGGACTCCGGTCTCGGTACGCAGATGCCCAAAGGCGTAGGAGCCGACGTACTTGATGGTGGCGCTCTTGATCCCAGCCACCTCGCCGGCCGAGACCTCGACGATCTCGGTCGCAAAACCGCGGCGCTCGCCGTAGCGCAGATACATCCGCAACAGCATCTCCGCCCAATCCTGGGCCTCGGTCCCGCCCGACCCCGCCTGGATGTCGAGAAAGGCGTTGGCGGGGTCCATCTCGCCCGGGAACATCCGCTGGAACTCCAGGGTCTCGAGACGCGTCCCAAGGCCCGCCACGTCCTTGGCGATAGCCTCCTCGGTGGCCCGATCACCCTCGGCGCGCGCCATGGCAAAGAGCTCCGTGGCCTCGCCAAGACCCGCCTCGAGCGCATGGATGGCGCCCACGGTCTCCGCCAGCCGCGCCCGCTCGCGCCCCAGCTCCTGGGCCCGCACCTTGTCGGCCCAGACCTGCTGGTCCAGGAGTTCGCGCTCGACCTCGACTAGGCGTTCTTCCCGGGCATCGATGTCAAAGATACCCCCGAAGGGCGGCCGTGCGCTCGCGAAGCTCGCGTAGCGCCTGCTCGATACTCCCTTGGTCTTCCACCGCAGCCCCTCCAAAAATCCGGCAGGATACCGGAACAGCCGCTGAAAAACGAGGGCGCGGCACCGGCCTCGGGCCGATGCCGCGCCCCAGGAAAGCGCGCCTTATCGCATGAGCCTTAAGAATGCCCCTGTCGCGCGAGCGCGGCCCGATAGACAGGCGAGATCGGCTGGCCCGGGAAGAACTTCTGCACGGTGGCTATCGGCAGATTGGTCCCGGACGGGAATGTGAAATCCGTCTTGGCGGCGATTGCGTGACAGGAGATGCAGCTGCTGACGCGCCCGTAGGCAATCACATGACCGTCGGGCTTGTACGCGGCCATGACCCAGTCGCGATCGGCGCTATCGTAGCCTGGCACCTTCAGCATCGCCGTGACCGTCTTCAAAACCTTATGGATATCGAAATTTTCCTTGATATAAAGGCTTCCGGCCGGGAAGCGCGTCACATGGCGCACGCCATGCGCCGCGGTCTTCACCGCGATCGCGTTGGCCCGGTCGATGGTGTAGTAATCGGCCATCCTCGAGCCATGCATCCAGAGGTGGCTCCCGGGAAGCAGCGCGCCGCCGTTCTCGAGCGCGCGCACCTCCTTGAACAGCGCGGCGGGCGCCGGGGCCTTGACGACCGCGCACGCCGCCAGCGGGACGCAAAGGCCGACGCACACCACGCCCGCCAACCTCTTCTTATTGGATATTGACATGGAGGATGCTCCTATGATTGATACCCACGCATCATCACGCCCGATCCCCTCCCTGTCAATGAGTCCAGTTCGCATTGCGCCACCCCCAGGGGCCGGTCCCGGGGCCATGCGCCCCTTGGGCGAATGCGGGAGGGGCGGCTACCCATTCCGGCCCAGTTGATGCACCAATACAGGGCGAGTAAAGTCGCCTCGGCCCCGAAATGAGCGCGGCCCTTGATCATAACAATGAGAAAGACCGCGTCGCCTCGGCCGCCAGGGTTTGAACAGGCATCCCTAAGGCCATCGCGGCGCACGGGGAGAGGTCGCGGCCTGCAATGCGTCGTCGCCATCGCGCGGCCGTTTGGGCCCGGGTCGCGAAGCGGCCGGATCCTGGCGGATGCGTCACGGCCCCCAAAGACGCGGGGCGCATAGGGCCGATGACAAGACCGGTGACGGGAAGATTCTCGCGCCGGCACTGGCGTGGACGGCGCGGACCCGCGCCGACGCGCTTTGACAAGGGAGATCACGGTGCGCAAGTTCATGCCTATCCAGGCGGCGTTGGTTGCCGCGTTCGTCATGCTGTGGCTCATGCCCATCCCGGCCCTCGCCGCCGCCCACCGGGCCGTCGCTGCGCAAAAGGTTGCGACCCCGTCGGCGGTGATCGCCACCCCGGCCGTCGCCCACGCCCTCATCAACCACGGCGACACCGCCTGGATGCTGGTGTCGACGGTGCTGGTCCTGATGATGACCATTCCAGGGCTCGCCCTTTTCTACGGGGGCATGGTTCGCGGCAAGAACGTCCTGAGCACCCTCGCCCACAGCTTTGCCACGACCTGCCTTGTGACGCTGCTCTGGTATGTCGTCGCCTACAGCCTGTCGTTCACCGACGGCAACGCCTTCATAGGCGGACTGAGTCGGGCATTCCTGTACGGCATGGGCCGCGACACGGTCTCCGACCGTTCCCATGCGGTCCCGGAATCGGTCTTCATGTCGTTCCAGATGACGTTCGCCATCATCACCCCGGCTTTGATCTCGGGGGCATTCGCCGAGCGCATCAAATTCTCGGCGGTACTCTGGTTCAGCGCCCTATGGCTTCTGGTCGTCTACACCCCGGTCGTCCATTGGATCTGGTCGCCCCAGGGGTGGCTCGCCCACCTCGGCGTCCTCGATTTCGCCGGCGGCACCGTAGTCGAGGTGAACTCGGGGGTCGCGGGGCTCGTCGCCGCGCTCGTGGTGCGGCCCCGCACCGGCTATGGGCGCGAGGCGATGGCGCCCCACAATCTGGTCCTCACGATCGCCGGGGCCTCGCTGCTGTGGGTCGGCTGGTTTGGCTTCAATGCCGGCAGCGCCATATCCGCGGGCGGCCTGGCCGGCATGGCGATGGTGGCCACGCAGATCGCCACTGCGGCCGCGGCCATGACCTGGATGTTTCTCGAATGGGGCGCGCGCGGCAAACCGAGCGTCCTTGGCATGGCCTCCGGGGCGGTGGCCGGGGCGGTGGCCATCACCCCGGCCTCCGGCTTCGTGGATCCGAGCGGCGCGCTCATCATCGGGTTCGCGGGCGGCGCGGCATGCTTTTGGGCGGTCACCTATGTGAAGAACGCCTTGGGTTATGACGACACGCTCGATGTCTTCGGGGTGCATGGCGTCGGCGGGATCGTGGGACTGATCCTGACGGGCGTGTTCGCGGTGAAGGCCATAGGCGGAACCCCGGGGGCCCTGGAGGGCCATGTCGGCCAGATCGGCAAACAGCTGATCGCGGTCGTGGCGGTCGCGGCCTATGATGCCATCGGCACCTTCCTCATCCTCAAACTGATCGATCTCGTCATCGGCCTAAGGCCGAGCCATGAGGAGGAGCGCGAGGGCCTCGACATCACCCAGCATGGCGAGCGCGCCTACAACGAATAGCCGCCACGGTGTACTATCGCGACCTATGCCCGGT
This sequence comes from Acidiferrobacter sp., assembly GCA_027335965.1. The sequence goes on along the minus strand of DAHWGZ010000162.1, from coordinate 288 downwards.
CAAGGGGACCGGGCCCGCCACGACGTGAATCATGTGGATCTGCCTTGATACCCAACGCATGGCGCCTGGCGCGACGCAAGCCCAAGCGCCGCGGGGCGTTTGCCACCCCTGCAGCCGGCACGAGGGTGCCATTACGCCGTGACCGATATCGATTTCAAGAATGCATCCTTGTACATAAACCGGGAGCTGAGCGTCCTTGCCTTCAACCGGCGGGTCCTGGAGCAGGCCAAGGACGAGCGCCTGCCGCTCCTCGAACGGCTGCGATTTTTGTGCATATCGAGCACCAAT
>DAHWGZ010000161.1:262-4237 GCA_027335965.1 Acidiferrobacter sp. | reverse complement strand
AAAAATTCGTTGGGCTTCATTCCCTCCGGCACTTCGAGCGGAATGGGGCGAAAAGGATTCGTGATTTCTCGAGGACCTACCTGCATCATTCATCACCTTTATCTGTGAGAGGATTTCACGCGTACAACCGATGCCCGCGCGGTCCCGCCACGGATGGCGCGCATCCCGCAAGGGACCCGCTCGTAAGTATAAGTCTCGGCCGAGCCTCAAGACACTCTTGATTGCGATCACATGGGCTTTTGGAGGCCCGCGCGACATGCGGCGCAAGGCGCCATTCGCGCTCTTTATCCCCCCATGCATGGCGCCATGGGTGATCGCCGAACCCGTCCCCTCCGCGGACCGCCGGGGTTGTGCGCGCGCCGCGGATCACAACCGCTCGCCGATGCGCAAGCGCCAGGGACACGAGCATCCCCTATCGCCGCTTGCCCCCCTCGTGTAGCATAGGCGCATGATCGTCATTGCGAATCGACGGATTTTTTCTTCCTCGCCACCCATGATGCCGCGGTAACTTAATCCTTGCGCATTCCCAAGACCTTGGCGCCCTTGTTGGAAGATGGGCTCATCGACCATGTGATCCAGCCCATGCGCAGCGGCAAGGAGGCTGATCTATTCATCGTCGCGACCCCGCACGGCGTGCGCTGCGCCAAGGTTTATAAGGAGGCTCGCCAACGGGGCTTTCGCCAGGCCGGACTCTACCAAGAGGGGCGAACCGTGCGCGACAGCCGGCGCGGGCGGGCGATGGCCAAAAAATCCCGTTTCGGGCGTCATGAGCGGGAGGAGGTCTGGCAGAACGCCGAAGTGGAGGCGCTCTTTCGGCTTGCCGATGCCGGCGTGCGCGTGCCCACGCCCTATCTCTGCATAGACGGCGTGCTGCTCATGGAGCTCATCGTGGACGTCGCCGGGAATCCCGCGCCACGCCTTTCCGACCTGATCCTGACACCCGCGCAGGCGACCGCCATCCATGCGACCCTCATGCGCGACGTGGCCCGCATGCTGTGCGCGGGCGTCGTCCATGGCGACCTCAGCGAATACAACGTCCTCTTGGATGATGCGGGCCCGGTCATCATCGACCTGCCCCAGCACCTGAACGCCACCGCCAACAACAACGCGGCGGCCTTCTTCGTGCGCGACATCGATCATCTCGCGGCGTTCTTTGGGCGCTTTGCCCCATCGCTTGCCGCGAGCGACCACGGACGCGAGATGTGGGCGCTCTATCAAGCCCACGACCTGCAACCGGATACGCCCTTGACCGGCATCTACCATCCGGAATCGACCCCTCCCGATGTCGCGCAAGTCCTGCGCGAGATCGATGCCGCGCGCCGCGAGGAAGAACATCGCCGCGCGCGCCTGGCCGCGCAAGCCGAAGCGAGCCACGCCGAGTAAGCGCTGGAAGACCGGGGGCAACCGAGCTCGCGACACGCGGCAAGCGACGGACTCCGTGGAGGACTTCCGCCCCCACACCAAGACCCGACCATGCCCCCTTTGCTGGTGATGCTGGCCCTGGTCGGCCCGGCAGCCCCCACCCCGGTTCTGACTCACGCTGCCGCTTGCGGGGGCACGGTGATGCGTCTTGCGACGCACAACCTAGCCGGCCGACAAGGATTCTGTAATCCATCCGAGAGCAGCGAGCGCCGCCTCGGGCTCTCCATCGCATTGCGCGCGCACAATGGCCCCGTCGATGGCAACCGCCAGGGCCTGGGCGAGCTTCGCGCGGTGTCGGGACTTCGGCAGGACGGCGGCGATTGCGGCGGTCATGGCGGCCTTATGGCGATGCGCGATCTCGGTCATATCGGGTAACACGCCCGCAAGCTCCACGGCGCCATTGATAAAGGCACAACCCCGATAAGCCGGGTCGCGAAGCCACTCCTCCATTGTCGGCACGACCGCGCCCGGGCCTTTGCCATGACGGGTCAGCGCATCGACAAACCACGCCATCCATTCTTCATGGCGTCGGTCGAGATAAGCCCGCACGAGATCGTTTTTCGCGGGAAAGTGCCTGTAGAACGTGAGCTTTGCCACGTCCGACTCGGCAATGATGCGGTCGACCCCGGTGGCCCGCACGCCTTCACGATAAAAGAGGTCCCGCGCGGCACACAAGATGCGTTCGCGCGCGGCGGACGGCCGAACGGTCCGAGGCTTACTGGTCATCATGGGCGCCATTGTAGACAGGTCCGTCTACCATGGGTAGACTCTCGTATGTAGACTGATCGGTCTACTTTCATATCAAGGACATCGTCATGGAATCCAAGCCCCCTCTGCCGCCCTTTACCGATGACACGGCCCGCATAAAGGTGCGGATAACCGAGGATGCCTGGAACACCCGCGATCCCGCGCGCGTCATCCTGGTCTACGCCAAGAACACGCGCTGGCGTAACCGGGCCGAATTGGCCACAGGGCACGAGGAGGTCCGCTGCTTCCTGGAGCGCAAATGGTCCCGCGAACTGGACTACCGTCTCATCAAGGAGTTGTGGGGCTGTGGGGGTAGCCGCATTGCCGTACGCTTCGCCTACGAGTGGCATGACGACTCCAGACAGTGGTTTCGTTCATATGGCAATGAGAACTGGGAGTTCAACGAACAGGGTCTCATGACGCACCGCCATGCCAGCATTAACGATCTCCCCCTTGCTGAAAGCGACCGGAAGTTCTTCTGGCCGCTGGGCCGCCGCCCAGACGAGCACCCCGGATTGAGCGACTTAGGATTGTGATGGGTGCGCCTCTTTTCACCGTTCGTGATGGCCCCGCATGGCCTCGATCTCGGCGCGCCCACGATCGCACCGTTTTGCCGCAAACCCCGTCCCCACAAACAACAGAAGGTTTCGCGGCGGCCTGCGGGCAAGCCATACCCTCTTCCCGCACGCAGGCTTGCCCACGATCACAGGTTGGCGCGTCGCCATTACCGGCCGCGCACTACATGCCAGGCGATGAATATATCCGCGCACTGGTCCTCACGGCCGATCACGAAAGCCTCAACAGATCGGCGCGATTTGCGATCGACTGAGGCATGAGTGTTTGCCCGCCGCCATCTGCCCGCGATTTCTCCTAACGCGCCGCCCGGCACGCATGACCGGCCGACGCACGAATAAACCGGCCAGTCCGGCTTGGCCACCCTATCGCCCCGACCCCGGTCGCGATTAGAATGCGCGCATCACCCACGCGCCATCGCCCGACCACAGCCGGAAGCCACGGGGTGGCCGACCACCCGCGGACCAAGCTTGGAATTCCCACACGCCATGAGTGAGAACTCAGAGATGCCCGATGACGACGCGATAGCGTTGGGAAGCGCCGCCTTCCGGCGCGTGAACATCGCGCTTTTTGGCGCCGGCCTGTCGACCTTCAGTACGCTCTATTGCGTGCAGCCCCTCATGCCGGTGTTTTCCCATCACTATGAGGTCAGCCCCGCCGACAGCGCCCTGTCGCTCTCGCTTACCACCGGGGTGTTGGCGGTCGCCATGCTTTTTGCCGGCACGCTCGCCGACCGTCTGGGCCGCAAACCCGTCATGACCACATCCCTGTTTCTGTCCGCGCTGCTGGTGCTCGCAACCGGGCTCGCCCCGGACTGGCAGATCCTGCTCGTGATGCGGGCGCTACTGGGAATCACGCTAAGCGGCGTGCCGGCCGTGGCCATGGCCTACATCAACGAGGAGTTCCACGCGGAGGCCGTGGGTCTTGGCATGGGGCTCTATATCGGCGGTAGCGCGGTCGGCGGGATGTCGGGACGCCTGCTTTCGGGCATCCTGGCCAGTCTTTGGGGATGGCGCGCGGCGCTTGCCGCGATCGGCATCGGCGCGCTCATCACAGCCTTTGCCTTCTGGCGCTTCCTGCCACCCTCGCGGCGCTTCGTGCCACATCACGTCGCTTGGCGCACCTCGCTTGCAAGCCTTGGCGAGCCCTTTCAAGACAGGGGACTGCGGTGGTTATTTGCCGAGGGGTTCCTGCTCATGGGGATCTTCGTTACCTATTACGATTATCTGGGCT
>DAHWGZ010000161.1:0-252 GCA_027335965.1 Acidiferrobacter sp. | reverse complement strand
CTCATCCTGGATGGGCCACAAGGCCGGACGGCTCGGCCGACGCCGGGTCTTCTGGGTGGCCTTGGCCTTGTTGTTGGCCGGGGTTGCCGTGAGCTTCTGCACGCAAATCCTGCTCATATTGCTGGGCATGACCGTGCTCACCTTCGCCTTCTTTGGCGGTCACTCGATCGCGAGCAGCTGGGTGGGGCGACGCGCACAGGCCAAGGCCCCGGCCGCCTCTCTCTATCTCTTCTTTTACTATCTCGGATCAGC
>DAHWGZ010000160.1 GCA_027335965.1 Acidiferrobacter sp. | reverse complement strand
ATTCTCTCACAACGTATTGAAAGGCCTAAGGAAAACGTCTTTTGTCCGGGGCAACTTGAGCCTAAACGGTGGTCTCCACAGCGATTTCACCCTGGATTTCCAGGAGTTCATGATCGTGCCCGTGGGCGCCGACAGTTTCAGGGAGGCCTTGCGGTATGGCGTGGAGACCTTTACCGCGCTAAGACACCTATTGAAGGCCCGGGGCTATCCGACCCATGTCGGTGACGAGGGCGGGTTTGCCGTGCCCCTCGATGACAATGAGGAGGCCTGCGCTGTGATCGTGGAGGCGATAGCGGCGGCCGGCTACGAGCCGGGCGTCGACATCGCCTTGGCGCTCGATCCCGCGGCCAGCGCCTTTTGTCGGGACGGCACCTACCATCTTGCGCGAAGCGGCCTTGGGGCCAGCGATTCCCGCGCGCTGGTGGCATTGTATGGGCAGTGGGTCGGGAAGTACCCGATCATGTCCATCGAGGACGGCCTTGGCGAGGACGACTGGCGAGGCTTTTGCGACCTGACCGCGCGACTCGGGGACCAGATCCAGATCGTAGGGGACGATATCCTGGTCACGAACCCGCACCTGATCGCGCGCGCCATCGAGGAACGGGCCTGCAATGCCGCCTTGATCAAGCCCAACCAGATCGGTACTGTCACCGAGGCGATTGCGGCGATTCAGTTGTGCCGCAAGGCGGGGTGGGGGTTCATCGTCTCTCACCGTTCCGGTGACACCGAGGATGACTTCATCGCGGACTTTGCGGTGGCGATGGGCGGCGGCCAGATCAAGACAGGCTCGGTGTGCCGCTCCGAACGGATCGCCAAATATAACCGTCTTCTCGAGATCGAGCGCGAGCTTGGCAGGGGTGCCCGGTTTGGCCCCTGAGGTCGGCGCCGGGCCTCGACGCCGCCGCGTGACCCGTCACCGGTGCGTCGTGGCGGGCCCGCCACCGCGCCGCGAAGGCGTCGAGCGCTCGCAAGTGGTCGCGGCGAGCCTCCATTATCTTCGAGGGCTGGCGTCGCTATCCGGCGGGGCCGCGGCCAGTCTGGCATGCAGCGCCGATCAGGCGCACCCTAGCGCGCTTACCGCGACAAACTCCATGAGGCCAAGGTATCCCTGGACGGTAGGCGCAGGCGCGCCGCCTTCGGGCCCGGCCGCCATGAGCCGGGGATCGCGGCAAGAAGCGCAAAGTGCGTTGTCCGGCATCCGTCCGATGGAAAGGCAATCCCGGAGCTCATGCCCATGCGAAAGACCCGTAAACCCACCCGCGGCTGAGGTCCCGGGCTTTATTCTGGAGAACACGGCGATGCGGCATTCACTGAACATGCCGGAGGTTTACCTAAAAGCCGTGGCCTCCGGCCCGACGGATTTACCTGTCGGGCTCCACCGGTTACCGAATCGGGCCGGACGGCCCGCCTCCTGCGCGTCTGTCTCAAGGTCTCCGACCGACCTCGGCCATCCCTCGTTACTCGCTCAAGCCATAAGGCCACGTAGGGGATACAGGCGATCTGGCCAATTGAGCGCCATCCCTCCCGTGATGGAAGTCGTAGGTTTCTGCGGAGGGGCTATGAACACTTGGGGGGGTCCGCGGCGGCGCGCCTGCGCGCCTCGCCGTGGCATGGGCTCAAGGCTTGCGGGCGGTGGATATGGCAAATGACAGGGCGCCATGGGCGATGGAGTGAATGCAATGGGTGTGACCGGCCGGCGCTGGTTTACGAGGAACGTCGCGGCCATCGCCCTTTTGAGCCTGTTTTCCGACATGGGCCACGAAATGGTGACGTCGATCATGCCATTTTTCGTGGGGGCCCTCGGCGGGGGTTCTGGCGCAGTGGGGCCCATAGAGGGCGTGAGCGACCTTTTCGCGAGCCTGGCGAAGATCTGGCTTTCGCATTACAGCGAGCGCACGGGACGCCGCAGCCGTTTTTGGCGGTGGGATATCTGCTGACCGCGCTCAAGGGGCTCATGGCGTTTGCAACGAGCTGGGCGCAGGTGCTGGTCGTGCGCGTCGTGGCGTGGGTCGGGCCCGGTGCGCGCGGCAAGCGTTGCGCACGCGCTGCCCGGCCTTGCCGTTGGTCGCCATGCCACGATCCTCGGCGAGGCAACTTCGGACGTATCTGCACGCCGCCGGCCCGAAGGCGACGCCCGATCTGACACTCGCCCAGGAACGGCAGACCCTATTGTGCGCCGATACGGGGATCGCGCTACGGTTGGGGTGCTACCCTTTCCTGTCATCGGAGATCCCGAAACCGCTGTTGACTCCGCCGTGTGGTCGCTGAAAGCGCGGCGCCGACCTGATCGGGTCCACCCCAAGGGTTCGCCCAAGGGCGCGCATTGACCGAGATGGGTGTTTCCACGCCGGCGCGCGTGTGCATGACCGCCTTGCCCGCGGCCCTTATCGCATCGGTACGGGCCTGTTTCATCTGTCCTGATTGTGCTAGCGTATATCGAATTGTTGCGCCCTGATGTGGGATTCGATCTGCGCAAAAAGCCGCAGAATCGCCGGCCCAATCGCATCATGCCAGAACGCGCGCATGCCTTTTGTGTTTTTGTGTAGGTCCGCGTCCAGGATCATTGCCAGGGGCGTCCACTGTGACAGTTCACGATAGCGAACACCGCGCTCGCGCATCCATGCCCGCAGACGCTCGCGGCCGACCTGCAGGACGTCATCCGGGCAGTCGTCCACTTCAAGGAAGGCGTAGCCGGCCAGTATGAGATCGCTCACCGAAAAGGCTGGCGCCTCGGTTGCCGGCACAGGGGGCGCCTGAGTGAGCCACGTCATAAGCTCGGTCTCGGGGAGTGGATGGGCAAGGAGGTAGCCTTGATAGTATTCGCCACCCATGTACCGCCACAGCCGAAGATCATCCGGCGTCTCAATGCCCCCGGCCACCAATCGGCGGCCCGATAGGTTCGCGAGTACCAGGGCTGCGCCCGCGACCGCGAAGGTGTTGGGGTCGCGGCGAAATCGTGCGATAAATTGCCGGTCGAGCTTGAGCTCGTCCGCGGGCAGCTGGACGGCCTCGTTCAAGGGCGCGTAGCCGGTCCCGAAATCGTCGATGGCCACGGAGAACCCGAGTTCCTTCAGCCTGTCCATGATGGCGGCGGCCCGGCGCACATTGGTCAGGGCCATGCCGAGCGGCACCTCGATGCAAAGACCGGCCGCGCTGGTTCCGCCGAGGCTCGCCGTGACTTCGTCGAGAAAGGCCGGGTGTAGGAAGTGATGGGCGCCGATATTGAAGCTTATGCGCAGCTCGTGGCCGGCGGCGCGCATACGCTCGCGCAGGGCCACGGCCGCGCCCAAGGTCTGTCGCCCCAGTGCGCGGATGAGGCGTGGTTCCTTCTCCACATCCGGCATGAACTGCTCCGCGGCAAGCGCGCTGTCGCCGTCGCGCCAGCGGGCCAAGAGCTCGATGCCCTCGATGCGGCCGGTCGCGCATTGCGCTTGAGGCTGCAGGGCAAACGTGACCCGGCCGCCTGCCAGCGCGTCCGGAAAGCGCTGATGGATGGCAAGCCTGCGCATGAGGCGCTCGGCGATGTCGCCCCCAAAGACACGGTAGGTGTTGCGGCCCGCGGCCTTGGCGGCATACAGGGCTTCGTCGGCCTGCATGAGCAGCGTTTCATAGCTTGTTGCGCCCGATGTGCAGAGGCCCCAACCGACGCTTGCGGTGACATGCGCTTGCGGATCGGCCAGGACGATGGCCGAGAGCAGCCGTGCCGATAATGGCGCCAGGGCATCGGCATTGTCGATACTGACGGCTAGCCCGAACTCATCGCCGCCGAGACGCGCCGCGCCCTCGCTTTCACGCACGACTTCGCGCAATTTCTTTGCGACGGCCTTGAGGAGGGCATCGCCGGCGACGTGCCCTTGAAGGTCGTTCCACTCCTTGAAGCCGTCCAGATCCATGACCCCGAGCGCCAATATTTGCCCAGACCGCGCCGCGCGCGCCATGGCAGACAGGGTTGATCGCTCAAAATAGGCACGGTTGGGCAGCATGGTCAGCGGGTCGTAGAGGGACAGGCGCATAAGCTCCTGGCGGCGCTCATAGTTGCCCACGGCAAAGCCGATATCATTGCCAAGGGCCTCCATGAGCCGCCTCATGTCGTTGTCAAAAAACCCGCGTTCGCCGGCGATTATGCCAAGGATGCCGGCGACCCTGCCTTCGTGTGTCCACGGCACCGTGAGGGCCGACACGAGACCAAGGATCCTGGCCTCGTGTCGTAGCGTTTCATCCTCCAGCCACTGATCGGCGCT
>DAHWGZ010000015.1 GCA_027335965.1 Acidiferrobacter sp. | reverse complement strand
TGCTGGCCGCGGGGACGGATGTGGGCGTCATGGCCCGCCAAGGCTGGCCGGACGGGATTTTGATCGCACCCGAGGGGCCGTTGCGCCAGGCCTTGGCCGAGACGGAGCAGGCCCTTCCCGCGCGCAAGGTGCTCTTTGAGGCGACCGTGCAGCAGGACGGTGTGCTGGTACGGGCCGATGTGTTGGTGCCCCGGTCGCGCGGCAAGGCCTTCGATCTCATCGAGGTGAAGTCATCGACCAGCGTGAAAGACCATTACCTGGAAGACGTTGCCATCCAGGCGCGGATTTTTGGCGCCGCGGGTGTTCCCTTGAAGCGTCGGGTGCTGCAGTACATCAATAATGAGTTCGTCTATCCCGGGGGTCAGTGCTATCGCGAAATCCGTCCCGACGGGACCGAAAATCGCCTCTTTGCCGAGGAGGACGTGACCGCGGCGGCGCAATCCCTGGAGAGCGAGGTTCCGGGGTGGATCAAAGAAGCCCGGCGGACGTTGGCCGGCGCCATGCCGGGCATGACGGACCATTGCGATAATCCCTACCCCTGTCCGTACCAGGCCTTCTGTCATGCGGACGCCCCGGAATATCCGCTCTCTTGTCTTCCGCGGATCGGATTACGCGACATGGAGGCCTTGAGCGCGGCGGGTTATGCGGATGTGCGGGACATTCCGGCGGGGGTGTTGAGCAGTCCCGTGCGGGAGCGGGTGCGTCGGGTGACCTGTGCCGGTCAGCCTGAACACTGCCCCGGCGCGCGGGCCGCGCTGAGCGTCCTGGGTTATCCGCGCTATTACCTGGATTTCGAAACGATCCAGTTTGCCGTACCCATCTGGAAGGGCACGCGCCCCTATGAGCAGTTGCCTTTTCAGTGGTCCTGCCATCGGGAAACGAAATCGGGCGTCGTGAGCCATGAGGAGTTTCTGGATCTTTCGGGCAAGGATCCGACACGCGCCTTCGCGGAATCCCTCATCGCAGCCCTGGGCACGAAAGGCCCGATCTGCGTCTACAACCAGGGCTTCGAAGGCCGCATCATTCGCGAGCTCGCCGTCCGGTATCCGGATCTTGCCGAGCCCCTTTCGGCCATCCTGGATCGCATGGTCGATCTGTTGCCATTGACGCGCGAGCACTACTACCACCCGGCCATGAAGGGCTCCTGGTCCATCAAGGCCGTCTTGCCGACCATGGCGCCGGACCTGGATTATGCCGACCTCCCCGAGGTGCAAGACGGGGGTGGGGCGCAAGAGGCCTATCGGGAGGCCATCGACCCGGCCACGCCAGCGGAGCGCAGAAAGGCCCTCGATAAGGCCTTGCGGCGCTATTGCGGCCGGGACACGGAAGCCCTCGTGCGGTTGGCGGCCTTTCTGGCGCGATGCTAAACTTTTAACAAAATACAACGATAACGGCATGTCGAACACATTCGGGGGATGTTCGCGAACCACGCGGACGCATGGGTGCAGGGCGCGTCTATATGGCGCCGGGCCGTCGTGCGCGGATGAAGCCTTCAGGATCGCCGTGAGCGCGCGGCACATCCCGCCTCATAGGGCGCCTTCATGGCCGATACGATGCGGCGCCAATGGGAGATGCTGAGGCTCATCCCTCGTTATCCGGCCAAGAAAACGGCCACTCAAATTCAGGGCAGTGCAGCGGACTGTCTGGCGGCCACCCCACGCGCACCGTAATCTCACCGAGCGGGGTATCGCCTGAGGCTTCCTGCACCGCCACTGCCGTCACTTGCCACGGCGCCGTCAATCCCAAGAGCCTTTGGTACAGAGTTCCATATCACGCATAGGGGCGTTATGCTGGCTTGCAGGGGCGCCTTACGCAAGCCCGATACCCCCTTACCCACACGAAAGCCTGAAGACCCTTGTCAAAAGGCAACTCGACGGGATTGCGGATAACTGGCTGCCTGTCTGCGAGGAAGCGGCGCTCATGGTGGCGGATCGGAACCTTTTTTGGGGCCGGCAATTCCTTGATCCGTACCCCTTCACCGTGCTTGAAGGTGATGCCGCCCTCATCAAAAGCCACGCTGACGAGATACGCGCCCGCCTGGCGGCTTGATATTCAGCCATTGACGCGGTTAGGCCCTTGAGGCTCCCGCGAACCGTCAATCGGGATCGCGCGCTTCCCCGCCAGGCTTTTGCATCCATGTTCCCCGCAATCCACGCGCAGCGCGGACTCGAACGATCGCAATTGGGGCGTGGGCGAAATCCGGCACAGGCCCGCGCCTGGCCCTCATGCCGATCTTGCCGGATCTCCCGGACCTAGGAGCGCCACCCATTCGTTGGGATCGGCGGAGCGCCGCCCGCCGCGCAGGCTGGCAATCCGCGCCAAGACCTCTTGCACCTCGTCGCTCGCGCGGAATGCCCGGTCTGCAAGGATCCGGTCGAGAAGCGCAAGATTGATGGTCGGGCCTGCCGAGAGGAATGTGGTGACGCGGGCGTCTATCGCGCCGTTGAAGAGGCGCCGGACCACGCCACGGATGCTGGCGGTGAGGTACTGCACCGAGCGGTCGCCGGACGTCGAATGATACCGTCCGCTATAGTCGAATCCGCCCCCGATCTCCGAAAAGGCCTCGTTGTACACGGGGACCTTTATAAGCTCTATGACGATGCAGGAGCCGCCGTCGGGAAGGTCTATGCGCGCGCCCCCTTGCACCGCGCCGTCGATGATTCGTTCGATATGCCCCAGGGTGTCGCGCAACGATGTGCGGCATTCCGGGTCCGGTCGGGCGGTGATGCGGAGATTTTCGAAACCCTCGCCCTGAGCGTCGCGATTAAATGTAAAGTCCATGCTATGAAGGATATGCATGTGAGTCGCTCCTTGTTGTGTGGGTTTATGTGGCCCCACGGAGGCCTCTCATGTTCCCCCGTCCCGGCCCATTGTTCTCGCAAGCCCCGTCCCGGTCGTCCGTCGAGAGTGGCGTCGATCCGGCATGGCGGTGGCGCAAGGGCGCTGGTCCACCGTCCCGTCCGAAAGGGTCATAGTCGTCCAGGACGGGAGTGGCCGGCATGGCTCCCTGCAAATGTCCCCTCTCGCGCGACCCCCTGACGGGGATCCCGGCGCGAACCCTGACGAGACATCTGCGGTGTCGTTGTCCGGCCCCTGTGTCCGGTGCTGGCATGATGATGCTGCGCGGGCGCGGGCACGTAAAGCCTGACAAGTTCCACGTATCTTGTACCCGATCGGAGACAAAAGCGCCGCGAGGGCGCGTGATGAAACGGCGCGGTCGGCTGCTTAACGCATGTTCCGTGGCCCGTTCGGGCGGGTGCCGATGCCGCGACTTGCGCTCATTCGTCCGAAGGCATGCCGCGCGCTCGGCAAGGCCCGGGCCCTCGGATTCGGCCTTGAAAGGGAGGGCGCGGTAATTGCGGGAATATTATGAGATCGCTATGAATGACTGCGGATTGTCAAAGACCGCCTCGAGGAAAGGCGATGTAATGGCGCCTCCGCCGTGACTGGGTCATCCATGCATTGGGGAGCAGGCTCGTCACAAATCAAGGTCTGGCCGCAAGCGTGAGCCGTGATGCGTCATGGCGGAGCCGCAATCCGGCGTCCCATAAATACTGAGTGGCATTCGGCGCCACCCGCGGCGCGCGAGCAGTGACCGGGGTCGGTTCGCGTGGCCGTCCGGGGCGCGCTGGATACGCGATCGGGGGACCGGCATCAAGCTGCGCTCAAAAGTCGTCTCGCTGGATGGGTGATCGGGGAGGCCATGATCGGATGTGTCCGGACGGGGCGCGTCGCGACAGAAGATGACGCAAGCGCGGCGCATGATGAGCGGGATCGCGGGATCGTTGGCTCGATGGTGGATATCATGAAAAAATTCGTGGCGCGCGGGTTACGGCGCAATATCGGTTATGGCCAGTGGCCGGCCCTGGAGACGCGCATGCGCCTGTGGCTTTTGCGCGGGCTTCTGAGGACCGAAAGCTGGCGGCCGTTGCATCTCGACGAAGGTGACGAAGGACACGAGGACGCCGAGGCCTTTCAGATGCGGCGCCTGCTGGGGCTTCGAGCGCTTGCCCGCAATGCCTCCCGGCGGACCATCCTGGCGGCCATGAAGGCCGCCCTGCAGGTCGCCGAAAAGGCGGATCTCGGAGAGCTGTCGGGCGTGCGGACCTTGAGCGCCGAGATTCACTTGAACGCCATCGAGCAGGAGGTCCTGCTCTTCGCCGCGCTCGCCAAGGCCCCCGGGCTTTTCCGGCAGGGCCTCGAGTACATGAGCAAGGTGCGCAGCCGCGCCGAGGCGATCGCGCTCACCGCCGTGTGCCTGGGGCTGACCGAATCGGAGGTGGCGGCGGTGCTGGCGCGCGACGCCGTGCTCGCGGCCGTCGGTCTCGTCACCATGGAAACCCAGGGTTATGGGAGCGACCTGGATGATTGGATGGAGACCGCGCCGGATCTCCTGGCACGCCTGCTCGAACCGAACCTGTCGGCGGCGACGCTGCTGGCCTCCTACCTGAAGACGGGCGGGGAGCCGCCGCGGGCCGTGACCGACTTCGCGCATCTCGGCCATGTGCTCACGTTGGCAAGACCGCTCCTCAAGGGCGCCACCCGCGGCGAGCGGGGCGTCAATGTCTTGTTCTATGGTCCCCCGGGCACCGGCAAGACCGCCTTGGCGCGGGCGCTCGCGGCCGATCTCGGCATGCGTCTTCTCGAGGTCGCGGTCACCGATGCCGACGGCGACACGCTGACGCCGCAGGGGCGGGCGCGGGCGTTGCGGCTGGTGACGGAGCTCGCCGCCCATGGCCAGCGGGCGATCGTGTTGTTTGACGAGGTCGAGGACTACTTTCGGGAGGAATACGCATTCCCCGGGATCACCGATCGGGTCGGCCTCGGCAAGGGCTTCTCGGTCGACCTCCTCGAGCGGGCGGCAAGCCCCGTGATCTGGATCGGCAACAAGATCGACGACATCGATCCGGCGCTGCTGCGACGCTTCAGTCTCGCCTGCGAGATCCCGCCGCCGCCGATGGCGGTCCGCGCGCGCCTGGCCGCCGAATACCTGGCGCCCCTGGGGCTCGCCTGCCATGCGCTGGCGGGGCGCATCGCGCGCCATGAGCGCCTGGTCCCCGGTCTGCTCGCGCAGGCCGCCCGCACCACGGGGCTTGCGGCCATCGATGATGCCGAGGCCCGCGCCGAGTATTGCGCGCGGGTCTTGAACGGGCTTTTGGCGGCGCTCGGTCAGGCGGCCCTGCCCGAGCGCGAGGGCGCGTGGCTCGGCTATGAGGCGGCGTTCGTGAATGCCGACTGCGAGCTGACGGCCCTGGCCGCCGGCGTCGGCCGTCGGGGATGCGCCCGCATCTTGTGCGCGGGGGCGCCCGGTACCGGGAAGAGCGCGTGGGCGCGGCATCTGGCCGAGACCCTGGGGCGGCCGCTGCTCGCCTATCGGGCCTCGGATCTGCTGGATCCCTATCTGGGCATGTCCGAACGGCGCATGGCCGAGATGTTCGACCGCGCCCGCGCGCAGGGCGCGGTGTTGTTGCTGGATGAATGCGACTCCTTCCTGCGCAGCCGCGCCCGGGCGCGCCACCACTGGGAGGTGACGCAGGTCAACGAGATGCTGACGCAGATGGAGCGTTTCGAGGGGATCTTCGTTGCCACCACCAACGCCTGCGACGATCTCGACGAGGCCTCTTTCCGTCGTTTCGATCGCATCGTCACGTTCCGCCCGCTCGCTCGGGATCAGCGGCACGCGCTCGTGGCCCGCATCCTCGCCGATCACGCGATGACGGCGGGACTGCCGTTGCCGGAGATGCGCCTTCTGGATCAATGCGAGGGCCTGACCGTGGGCGATGTCGCCGCGGTCCTGCAGGGTCTGCGTCTCGAGGAGACCTGGACCCCCGCCGGTCTCGTGAGGGCCATCCACGCGGCATGGCGCGGTCGTGGCCGCGATTACGGGCGCGGCATGGGGTTCACGGCCGCCGTGTCATGAGGCGCGACGAGCCGTTGTCTCGCGGCCCCCGAGCGCACTGGATCTCGGGGCCCCGTGATGAGCGCGCCCGCGGGTTTGGCGGACGCGGGCTGTCATGGGTCCACGCGCCCGCGCGGGGCGTGGGTCGGATCGGGGGGATCCGGGTTTGGGGTTTGCGTTTGGGGTTTGCGTTTGGGATCTGGGTGCGACCGAAGGTCGATTGGGCACATCGATATGATAAACGAGGGGGTGATTATGACGGTCATGCGCGTGATGGCGGAGTGGGTCGTGGAGTCGGATGAAAAGATCATGTTTCTGGGGGCGGTCGATGACGAGCGCCGGTTGATACCCGGAGAGTGGATGGGTTATACGGTGGAGGACTGCAACGACGAGGGCCCCCAGAAGTATCCCTGTACGTTGATCGCGGACCGTGACGGCGCGCGCTTCGATTTCTGTGGATGGCGGACCTGGTGTCCGGACGAGCCGGCCCTTCCGTATGGCACGAATGTATTCGACAAGGTCCTGGTGGCGGGCGAGCATTTCACGGTGATCGATGATGAAGGCGAGGAGTTGACCTATCGCATCACGTCGGTAAGTCCGGCAGGCTAGCGGTGCCAGGGCCCGGCGGGGATGGCTGTCCCCAGAGGCCTTGCGGCGAGGGTGGCTATAATGGGGTCGCGACAATGAGACGTGAGGCGCGCATGCGTAAGGACGAACACAACAAGACCCGTCGATCGGGGGATGCGCAGGGGGCGCCCGCTTCGGCCGCCCCCGCGGGCGTGGCGCGCGACCATAAAGAGGCGCGAAAGGCATTGATGCGCTCGCGCTTCGTGGGTTGTCTCGTGGGTGGGGCGGCGGGCGATGCCCTCGGGGCGCCGGTGGAGTTCCTGTCGCATGCAGAGATCGTCGCGTGTTTCGGGTCCGATGGGATCACCGCTTATGCCCCGGCCTACGAGCGCATGGGGGCCATCACCGATGACACGCAGATGACGCTCTTTACCGCCGAGGGTCTGATCCGGGACGGCATGCGTCGCGCCTTGGGTCATCGTGACGCGATCGAGGGCGTGGTGGCGGGGGCCTACGATCGCTGGTTGAGCACCCAGACCGGGCGGCCGCCGCGTTTCGGGCGCGATGGGGGTGTTGGGGATGGGTCCTCGACCGGCCACGGCCGCTTCGCGGACGGCTGGCTCATGACCCACGAGGATCTCTACCGCCGCCGTGGTCCGGGGACGACATGCCTTGGGGCATTGAAGGCCATGACGGCCTTGGGTCAACCGGCCATCAATGACAGCAAGGGCTGCGGGGGCGTCATGCGCATCGCCCCGGTGGGGCTCGTGCACGGGTGGATGGGCCATGAGCCGCGCGAGACCATGGCGCTCGGCAAGGCCCTGGCGGCGCTCACCCACGGCCATCCGACCGGCGCGATCGCCGCCGGGGCATTGGCGGTCCTGATCGCCGAGATCGCGCGCGGCCGCGACGTGCGGGAGGGACTCGCCGTCGTCCGCGAGTGTCTGGCCTGCGAGCGGCACGGTGCCGAGACCGAGGGCGCGCTGCGGCGGGCCGAGGAATGGGCGCAGCAGCGCCCCGATGATCCCGCCGCCGCGATAGCGGATATTGGCGAGGGTTGGATCGCCGAGGAGGCCTTGGCCATCGGGGTCTACTGCGCGCTCACCGCCCGGGACTTCCGCGACGGCGTGATCCGCGCGGTCAACCACGGCGGCGACTCCGATTCGACCGGCTCGATCACCGGCAACATCCTGGGGGCCCTGTGGGGGGTCGAGAGCATTCCGGAGTCCTTTGTCGAGCCCCTGGAGCTGCGTGATGTCATAACCGAACTCGCCGAAGATCTCATGGCGTTCCCGGAATGGCACGGCGGAGATTCTGGCGACGCCGGTCACGGCCCCGATCAGGCGCTGCGCGCGCGCATGGAGCGGAAATACCCCGGTCATTGAGCGATCGGCGCGCGGATGGCGCGCGGCCTTACAGGAAGTTCGCGAGCTTATGAAAGAAGTGCTTGATGGCCCCGAGGCCCGAGCCGCCCTGGCGGGGCAGATAGCCCTTGAGAAAATAGGCCTTGTGGGGCCCGGAGCCGGCCAATAGGCCGGTCTTGGGGTTGTAGCGCCGGCGCACGACGGTCTTTGGTTTCGTGAATCGCAGGCCTCGTTCGTTCTGGAGCGCGGCCTTCATGAAGTGGATCCAGATCGGCAGCGCCTCGCGGGCGCCGGCCGCCCAGCGCCCGAGACCGTGATTGTCGTCATATCCCACCCACACCGTCGTGACCACGCGCGGGCTGTAGCCCGTGAACCAGGCATTGGTCTCGCCGTTGGTGGTGCCGGTCTTGCCGGCCAGCGCCCGGCGGTGAAGGATCTGGGCGGCAACCCCCGTGCCCTGGTGGATGACACGTTCCATCATGCGCGTCATCAGGAAGGCGACGCCGGGCGATATGGCGGGTGTCGACGCCGTCTCGGGTTTGTAGCCGAGCGCGCAGTCCCGCAGGGAGATATGCCCGCCGCTTGCGGTCTGGATGCGCGAGATCAGGTAGGGGTGGGGCCGATAGCCTCCGCTCGCAAAGGTCGCATAGCCGCGCACCATCTGCAGGGGGGTGTAGTCGCCCGAGCCGAGCACCATGGACGGGACCTTCGGGATCTGTTGGGTCGGGAAGCCGAAGCGATGGACGTAGGCGGCGGCGTAGGGGATGCCGATATCAAGCAGCAGGCGCACGCTCGGGACGTTATGGGAGTCGGCCAGATCCTGCCAGACCGCGATCGGCGTGCGCGAGAAGGTGTTGCTGTAATTGGTCGGCCGGTAATCGCCGCCATCGGGGAGCGGCACGCTAAGCGGCGTGTCCTTGATGAGCGATACCGGCGTCAGGTAGT
Source organism: Acidiferrobacter sp. (assembly GCA_027335965.1). The sequence goes on along the minus strand of DAHWGZ010000015.1, from coordinate 12,829 downwards.
GGCGATCGCCGGCGGCCTTAAGGGCCGGGGCGTCCATGGCCGCGGCATAGACGAAGGGCTTGAAGCCCGATCCTGGCTGGCGATAGGCGTACAGCGCGCGATCGAAATGGCTGAGCTTGTAGCTAAAGCCGCCATTCAGGGCCAGGATCGCGCCGGTGTGCGCGTCGAGGGAGATGAGTGCGCCCTGGATCTTGGGCACCTCCGCCAGTTGCCAGCCGGCGTCGGCCACATGTTGCCACACTGCGGTCGCGCCCCAGGCGCGGTTGCCGGCCCCGGCGTTGGTCGCCGACACATAGTGGCGCAGCCATATGAGGTCGCCGGGCTTCAGGATCTGATTGACTGCGCCCGCCTGCAGGCCTTGCGGCGGCAGACGGACCCAGGCGATATCCTTGCGGTCCAGGATGATATTGCGACGCCCCTCGAGACGCACGCGCGCCTCTCCCGGGGCGCTTTGCACGACCACGCCCCAGCGCAGGTTCGCCGGGTCGCGGTCGGGGAGCGCGGACGGCCGCTCGCCGGCAAGCGCCGTCTTCAGGGCCGCGCCCTTCAGGCGCGCGATCGGCCCCCGCCAGATCTTGGGGTCGAGACTGTCTAGCCCCATCGCGTAGTTCTCGAGTCCCACCGCCAGGCTGTGATCGGCGGCGCGCTGATCCCGGGGCGAGATCGTCGTATAGACGCGCAGCCCGCGGCGGTAGGTGAAGCTTGCCCCGAAGCGCTTCACCAGCCATTTGCGGATCCATTCGGTCCCGTAGGGCGCGATATTGTTGGCGGGCGCGTGATAATGCGTGCGGATCGGTTGTGCCTCGGCGAGGACCATGGCGTGGTGCGTGATGTCATGATCGGCGAACATGCGATGCAACACGTAGTCGCGGCGCTTGCGGGCCAGCTGCGGGTTCTTGACCGGATTGAGGTAGGAGGGGGCGGCCGGCAATCCGGCCAGGGTCGCCATCTGCGCGAGCGTGAGCTGCGAGACATCCTTGCCATAATAGGAGCGCGCCGCGGCCTCGACGCCATAGGCGCCCTGGCCGAGATAGATCTTGTTCAAGTAGAGATCGAGGATCTGCGCGCGCGTGAGGTGATTGGCGAGCTTGTAGGCCAGCAGGATCTCGGCGACCTTGCGCGCGATCGTCTTTTTCGGTGAGAGGTAGAAGTTGCGCGCGACCTGCTCGGTGATCGTGCTCGCGCCCTGCACCGGCGCCAGGTGGATGACGTCCACGAATGCGGCGCGCAGGATTCCCGGATAGCTCACCGGGTAATACAGGGGGTCGTGGCTGTAGAATCGCCCGTTTTCGGCGGCGATGAAGGCCTCCTGAAGGTGTTTCGGGATCTTCGTGAGGGGCAGCGCGAAGCGGATCTGGGGGCCTATGGCCTGCAGCAGCCGACCGTCCGCGGCGTAGATGCGCAACGGCTGCTCGGGATGCCAGTCCTCGAGGGCGCGTACCGCGGGCAGGTGATCCCAGGTCCACCACGTCCAGACGCCGATTCCGAGCAGCGTGTTGAAGCCGCCCACCGCGAGCACGAGCAGCGCCCAAAATCGCCACCGTGGGCGGGGGCGTGATGGGGAGGGTGTGGGTTCAGGTGTCGACACGGGTTTCGCGGTTTGCGGGCCTTATCCGAGATCGGGGCGTGCCTCGGGCCTTGCGGGAACGGGGCCATATCGCCATGGTGTCCAGAGTAAAGTAGGAGGACGATCGGACACAAAGGTTCCCCGATGCGAGGCGGTCTTGGCAAGAACCGCGGTCGGTCGTGGCCAATGGTCGGACGCGCCTATCCTTGAGCGGGTGTCGCAAGGGGCTTGGCTCACAGCCGGCGCGGGGGCGGATTCAGGCGCTCGAAGACATTGTCCATGTGATGCCCCTGGGTATCGTAGGCACGGACATGGAGGCGATGCAGGCCGGGCACGATGACCACCAGGCAATCCCTGCGGGGGATCGCCGTGGGCCGGGCCAGAACGAAGGCGGGGCCGCGGGCGCAGGGATTGCGCGGGAAGGCGCGGTCGAGTCGCGCGACGAAGCGGCGCGCCTTCGCGCGCGCCTGTCGGACGGAGGCGAAGGGTCCGGGCGGACGCACGCGCAGCGCCACATCCAGGTGTTGGCGCACGGCCTGCTGTTCGACCACGATCTGGAAACTCAAGGCCGCGGCCCATAGGCCATAAAGGGCCGTCAGCGCGATCACGATGCGCGTGAACCGGCGCGTGACGGCGCTCTCTGCCCCCAGGGGGGTGGAGGCGGGCGCGGCCAGGTCTTCGGATCGTGCCGTCATGTCGTGTCCCCGGAGGGTTCGTGCGAGGGCGACTCGAAGCCGCCCCGGTACGACCAATACAGGAGGGCCATGCCGATCGGAATCATCGGGATCGACAAAATCTGCCCCATGTCGAGTCGGCCGAGCACGAAGCCGAGCTGGATATCCGGCTGGCGCGTGTACTCGACGAGGAAGCGAAAGAGCCCATAGAAGAGCACGAACAGGCTCCCGACCGCGCCCACGGGCCGGCGCTTGCGGCCATAGACCGCGAGGATCGTCAGCAGCACGACCCCTTCCAGGAGAAATTCATAGATCTGCGAGGGTTGGCGCGGCTGCGGACCGCCGGCCGGGAACACGACCGCCCATGGGAGATGGCTGACGCGCCCAAACAACTGATCGTTGATGAAGTTCGCCAGCCGTCCGAGGCCAAGGCCTATGGGCGCGGCCGGCGCCACGAAGTCGAGCACTGTCATCGTCGACCGTCGGTATTTGCGCCCGTAGGCCCAGCACCCGAGGATGACGCCTATGAGCCCGCCATGGAAGGACATGCCCCCGTTCCAGACCTCGAGGATCTGGAGGGGGTGGCCGAGATAGTAGGGGAGGTCATACCACAGCACATAACCGACGCGGCCCCCGGCGATGGCCCCCACCGACAGATAATATTCGAGATCGAGGACCTGATCGCGCGTCCACTGCCATTCACGGCGGCGGCCCCGCCGGATCAGCCATAGGGTGCCGATGACGAAGCTTATGATTTCGAGCAGGCCGTACCAGTGGATCGGGATCGGGCCTATATGAAATCCGACGGGGTTGATGTGCGGGTAGGCGAGCATGCGTGTCCGTTCAGAATCGCCCGAGGATGGCGAATACCGCCGCGCGTGTCAAGGACGGATGGGGACGGATGGGGTGCGTCGCGTGCCCGCGGCGTCAGCCGCCGGTACGCGCGTCGGCGTGGTTCTTGATGCCTTCCGCCATGCGGAACGCGGTGCCCACCACGCGTGACAGATCGCCCATGTCGGCGGGCACGATCATGACGTTCGATTCCTTGGCGATCGCGCCCCATTGGGCGATGAACGATTCCGCGACGCGCATGGCCATGGCCTGGCGCGCGCTGTCGTCTTTCAGACTGTCGCCGACCACCCTCAGGGACTCGGCCGTGGCCTTGGCAACCAGCAGGATCGCCTGGGCCTCGCCCTGGGCGCGCAAGACCTGGGCCTGCTGCGCGCCATCGGCGCGATTGATCGCCTGTTGGCGTTCGCCCTCGGAGATATTGATGGCCTGCTGCTTGGCGCCCTCGGACGTGGCGATGGTGGCGCGCTTTTCGCGTTCGGCGGTGATCTGCAACTCCATGGCGCGTATCACATCGGCGGGCGGGGTGATGTCGCGGATCTCGTAACGCAGGACCTTGAGCCCCCAGGTGACCGCCGCCCGATCGAGCTCCTGCACGACGGTCGCATTCAATTCGGCGCGCTGCGACAGGACCTCGTCTAGCGCGCGCTTGCCGACGTCGGCGCGCAGGATGGTCTGGGCCAACTGGATCATCGACATGGTCGGATTGGTGGTGCCGTAGGCGGCGGCCTTGGGGTCGGTGATCTGCAGGTACAAGACCCCGTCGATGGCGATCTGCGTGTTGTCCTTGGTGATGCACACCTGCTTCTGGACGTCGATCGGGGTCTCGCGCAGGTCGAAGCGGTAGGCGACGCGGTCGATCAGCGGGAAGATGATGTTGAGTCCCGGACCCAATATGCCATGAAAACGGCCGAGCCGCTCGAGCACGAAGGCATGCTGCTGCGGGACCACCCGTATGCCCTTGATCACCACGAACAGCGCAACAAACGCCAGAATGACTACAATGACGATGCCCGCCCCCATGTCGCCTCCTTGTTCCTTTTAGTCATGAATCATGCCCTTGGCGAGGGTCGCGCCGCGGTGCGCGCCGGCGCCGGCGCGAGCAGCAGGTCGCGGCCCTCGCGGCCGACTATGGTCAGCAGATCGCCCGATGATACGGCGACGTCCCGGTATTCGTCGGCCAGTCGCGCCGGCCACGAGCGGTCCCGGTAGGTGACGCGCAGCCCCTCGGGCGCCACCGACTCCACGCGCACGAAATGCCCGAAGTCGGGATCGGCGGATCGCGCCCCCATGCCGGCCCCGGCCGGCGCGAGCAACAGCTCATTGCCCTCGCGCGCGACGATGGTCAGGAGATCGCCCGACGACACCGGGGTGTTCCGGTATTCGTCGGCCAGGCGCCCGGTCCATGAGGTGTCGCGATAGTCGACCCGCAGCCCCTCGGGCGCCACCGACTCCACGCGCACGACGTGCCCCGCGTCGGGATCGGCCAGCCGCGCCGATTCCGGCGTCGCGCGCGACAGCCGCGCGCGCACCCTGTGGGCCGCGGGCAGTCCGGCCACGGCCCCCACCGCCACGGTCGCCCATGCCCAGGCCGCCGACCCCCCGGCCCACGCGACCACGCTCCCGGCCGCCAGGGCCGCGGCCACGGCAAGCAGGTAAAAGGTCATGGACGACAGCTCGATGGCCAAGGCCGCCGCCGCCAAGATTGCCAATAAGACGCCCGTCCCCACGGTATCCCCCGAGATTCCGCCCCTAGCTTAGGCGCTCGCCTGGCCGGCCGCCAGTATGAGGCGTGGCGCGGCCCCGGGCGCCCCGGAAAAACGGCGGTCGGGACCGGGCGGCGGGGGCCGCGAAGGGCGTGCCGGCGGGCTCGGGCGCCAGCCCCGGGGGGCCTGCCGGATCGCGCCTCGAGCGCTCATCGTCGTGTTGGTCCTCGCGTTCGTCATGGTGCGGGCGACGCGCCTCGTCCATGGGTCTTGGCGTGCCGCTTGAGACGCCTGCTAGAACCCCCTCATGAGCATGCTGCGTGCCACCCGATTGCGGGGCTTGAGGGAGAGATGCTTTCCGGGGGGCGCTCCCCCTGTGTCGCAAGCCGCGGCGACCCATGCATGGGGCCTTCGGGCCTGCGCCATGGGCCCGTCTGGCCGGGACCCTGCCGTTGTGCGGCGCGCGGCCTTCGGTCGGCCACCATCCAGCGGTCTCGAAAGACCCGATGTGCGGGGCGAGGCCCTTCACCGCGGGCGGTGCCCATGGCCTCCCGCCCGCCACGGCCGAGGCCGCGCGCTCCATCCTTTCGTGTCGGCGTTTGGTGGGCGGGCCTGGCCGCCGAGGCCGCGTGCACCGTTGCGGGGCCTATGGCCTGTGCTCGCCGTTTGCGCGTGGCCGCGCGGGGCGCGGGCCCCGGAGGAGGGTCGGTCCCCGCCATGTCCTAGGATTTCACGGCCCGCGGCTGGCGGTTGCTGTCGGGGCGCGCATCCAGGATCGAGGTCGCGAGAAAGCCGGCGGCGAAGGTGGCGAGGGCTAGCGGCGCGGCCGCCTCGGCGTGCGTGAGCAGCATCGCGCCGCCTGCCATCCAGCCGATGGCGGTGCCGATCCAGGGCGCCCGCGCGCTCAGATCCGTGGCCTCGGTGGCGCCCGTGCGCTTGCGTAGGGCGCGGTAGCGCGCGATCAGGGTGCCACCGATCGGGGGCACCACGAAGCCGATCAGCTGCAGCCATTCGAGCAGGTATTTCCACACGCCGCTCGCGGCGATCACCACCCCCAAAAGACCGAGCCATGGCGCGGTGGCGCGATAACGCAGGGTCGTGAGCTTCGCCGCCCCGACGGCGCTGTTGTAGAGGCAGTGGGTGGCATTCGATCCCTGATTGAGGACGGCGACGGCGACCGCGAAGGCCGCGGGCAGGCCGCCGAAGGCGAGGAGATAACCCACGGGGTTGCCGTTCTGGAAGGGTTGAAGGAAAGGGGCGTGGGCGGCGCGCAGGAATACGGTCAAGAGCTCGCCGAGGCCCATGGCCAGACCAAAGCCGAGCGGAAAGCCGCAGGCGCTTGCCGTCCACGACGCGGCGCGGGTCCTGGCCCAGCGGTTGAAGTCCGGCGCCAGGGTGCCGGAGTCGGCGAACGCCGCGAGCACGGCCGACAGGGCCGGCCAAAAGCCCATGATCGGGGCGGGCCATGCCGGCGCCGCACCGCTCGCGGCGCGGGGATCGATATGCAGGAATGCGTACAAAAGGAGCGCGCCGTAGACCGGCACCGCCAACAGCGACAGGCGGCTTACGCCGACGATGCCGGTGGCGGTGATGGCCACATAGAGGACCCCGAGGATCGTGGCGGTGAGCGGGTAGGGAATATGGTAAGCCGATGCCAGGATCTCGGCGGGCATCGCCGTGTTGATCGCAAACCACCCGAGCACCAGCGTCGACAGGAGGCCCGAGATGACGCGATAGCCGCGCGCCCCGTAAACGCCTTGCGCGATTTGCGCGAAGCTTTGGCCAAAGCGCCACCCCCATTCGCCGAGCATGCCCACATAGGCGAACATGGCGAGACTGCCCATGATGGTGGCCAGCACCGCGTTGCGAAGGCCCGCGGTCAAGACCAGGACCGACCCGGTCATGGTGATGGCCAGGATGAAGGGAAAGCCCATCCAGGTGATCGCCAGGCGTCCGGCGCTCAGGCGTTCGCGTTCCGAGACCGTGTCTTGCGTGTGTTCCCTATGGCGTGAATCCGGCATGGGCCCGTCCCTCGGGAAGAGGACCCGCCACCGTCCCTGGCGGTCGGGTCCCCAAGCACCGAAGCAATATCCGCGCCAGGCGCGCGATCGGCCGATGAGGCGCCGCCAGAGGGCTTGCGCGCGCGGCGATCGCGGCCTTGCACCACGGGGTGGCGTGGCCGCGCTCGCGTGGGCGATTGGGGTGCAGGTCGGCGCCCGGCCGCGCCTCGAGCCCCGTTCATGCCGGCCTCCCAATGCCCCATCCCCCGGGCCGCCGGCCATGGGCCGCGGTCTTCGGGATCTTCTTTACGGGAGTTCAAGGGCGTTGGCGGACCGGCGCGGCCAGTGGCATCATGGGGGACCTGCCCTGAATGGAGGGTGGCGGCCGCGGCGCGGCGTTCGCATCCGCGCCATCAATAGACCGGCTCGCATGGAAAAGGGGGTGCATGCATGAATCCGCAGACCGACGGGCCTCGCCAGGGGGCCAGCTTGTTCTCGCCGCTCGACGTCGGCGAGTTGCGCCTGCGCAATCGCATCGTGATGGCGCCTCTGACGCGCAATCGCGCCGGGCCGGGCTTCGTCCCGCGCGAGATGAATGTCGAGTACTACCGCCAGCGCGCGAGCGCGGGCCTCATCATAAGCGAGGCCACGCAGATCGCGCCCGAGGGCCTGGGCTATCCCGACACCCCGGGGATTTATACCGACGAGCAGGTCGCCGGATGGCGGCGCGTGACCGATGCCGTGCATGCCGAGGGCGGACAGATGGTGCTGCAGCTCTGGCATGTCGGGCGCATCTCGCACCCCTCGCTCCAGCCGCACCAGCAATTGCCGGTCGCGCCAAGCGCGATCAAGCCCGCCGGCCAAGCCGCGACCTATGAGGGGATGCAAGACTTCGTGACGCCGCGGGCCCTGGCGACAGACGAGCTGCCGCGCATCCGCGACCAATATCGCGAGGCCGCGCGCAAGGCGCGGGCGGCGGGCTTCGACGGGGTCGAGGTCCATAACGCCAACGGTTATCTCCTGGACCAGTTCCTGCGCGACGGCCCGAATCGGCGCACCGACGTCTACGGAGGATCGCTGGAAAACCGCCTGCGCTTCCCGTTGCAGGTCCTGGAGGCGGTGCTCGAGGCATGGCCGGCCGGCCGGGTGGGGATCCGCCTGTCGCCGAGCGGGACCATGAACGACATGCAGGACTCGGATCCCAAGGCGACGTTTGGCACCATGGTCGAGGCCCTCAAGCCCTATGGGCTCGCCTATATCCATATCATGGAGCCCCTCGAGGCCGACATCCGCCACGGCGGGCCGCAGATCCCCATCGGCTATTTCCGCGCGATCTACGAGGGCATCCTGATGGTCAACGGCGAATACGATGGACCCAAGGCGCAGGCGGTCGTGGCCTCGGGCGACGCCGATCTGGTGTCGTTTGGCCGCCTGTTCCTGGCGAACCCCGATCTGCCCGCGCGCCTGCGCGAGGGGCGGCCGTTGAATGCCCCGGACCCCCGGACCTTCTACGGCGGCGGGGCCGCGGGCTATACGGATTACCCGACCTGGGAAGAGCGCGCCGCGGGCGCGCGGCCCTAAGCGGCGACGGGCATGGGGCCGCGCCGGGCGCCCGCGGACAGGCCCATCATGGCAATCGCAGGGCGCGCTCCAGGGGCCGCGCCAGGGCCTCGGGGCGGGTGCGCGGGGCGTAACGGCCGAGCACCTGGCCGGCGCGATCCACGAGGAACTTGGTGAAGTTCCATTTGATCCGGCGCGTGCCGAGCAGGCCGGGGGCGCGCGCGGTCAGCCACTGAAAGAGCGGGTCGGCGCGCTCGCCATTGACCTCGATCTTGGCGAACACCGGAAACGTGACGTCATAGCGTTGCCGGCAGAAGGCCTGGATCTCGGCATCGGCCGCCGGTTCCTGGCCCCCGAACTGATCGCACGGAAAGCCCAGCACCACGAGGCCCTGCTCGCGGTAATGCCGGTAAAGCCGCTCGAGCCCCGCGTATTGCGGCGTGAATCCGCAGGCGCTGGCCACGTTGACGATGAGCAACACATGCCCGCGGTAGGCGCTCAGATCCTGCAGGCCGCCATCGGCGGTGCGCACGCGCCGATCGTGAAACGCGACCGCGGCCGGGAGGGACGCGCTTGCGCTCACCGCGGCGCGCGCCGCTCGATGAATTCGATCTTGTAGCCGTCCGGGTCCTCGACGAAGGCAATGACCGTCGTTCCATGCTTCATGGGCCCCGCCGGGCGCGTGACGCGGCCGCCGGCGGCGGCCACTCGCGCACACGCCTCGGCCGCATCCTCGACCTCGATGGCGACGTGCCCAAAGCCCGTTCCCATCTCGTAGCCCGCGGCGTCCCAGTTGTGGGTGAGTTCGAGGACTGCGGTATCGCGCTCGTCGCCGTAGCCCACGAACGCCAGCGTGAAGCGCCCGTCGGGATAGTCGGTGCGCCGCAGGACGCGCATGGCAAGCGCGTTTTCGTAAAAGCGCAGGGACCGGTCGAGGTCCGCGACTCGTATCATGGTATGGGCTATTCGCATCATCGATCCTTGGGAATTCCGTGGGGGTTTATGGCGGCCGATCGTGGCCCGTCCGCCACCGCGGCGCGGCGGGCCGCTGGCGGCCTCGCGGGCCACGAGGCGCGCATTGTGGCACCCTACCGACATGGGGACCGGAGCACAAGACAAACGCGACCCGCGCGCGGCGCTTGCCATCGCGGACCCTGCAAGGGGCGGCCGCCGGCCTCGGGGTCCATGGTCGCTGGCGGCCGCCGGTCGCGGCCTTTAGGCTTTTGGGGATGGGGCACGATCTGGCACGAAAGGGTGGGGTCAGGCGGCGCATGGGCCTGCGCGACCTCGGGCCCGGGCTCCTGACCGGGGTCGCCGACGACGATCCGAGCAATATCGCCACGTACTCCGAGGTCGGCGCGCGGTTTGGCTACCAGATGATCTGGACGCTGTGGGTGTTTTATCCGCTGGTGGCCGTCATCCAGCAGGTGAGCGCGAAGATGGCGCGGGCCACGGGCAAGGGACTCGCCGCCAACCTGCGCGATCATTATCCCCCGTGGGTCGGATACGCCCTGGTCACCACGCTGCTCGTCGCCAACGTCATCAACATCGGCGCGGACCTCATGGCGATGGGGGGCGCGGCGCGCCTGCTGTTCGGTGGCCCGCGTCTTGCCTATGCCGCCGGCTTCCTTTTCATCATCGTCACCCTCGAGGTCTTGGTGCGTTACGAGCGCTACGCGCGGGTGCTGGAGGTCTTGTCCCTGGCCCTGCTCGCCTATGTCGCGACCGCGTTTTCGGTGCGCGTCGATTGGCGCCAGGCGCTCCTCGGCCTCGTGCCGACGCTCATGCCCGGCCGTCACTACGCGACCGCCCTGGTGGCGATCGCCGGGACCACCATCAGCCCCTACCTCCTTTTTTGGCAGGCCGGTCAGGAGGCCGAGATCACGCAGCGGGATTCCACCAAGGCCGCGCTCATCGCAAGGCCCGCGCAGGCGCCGCGCGAACTGCGCCGCATCCACTTCGATACCTTCATCGGCATGGCGCTTTCGCAGATCGTGGCATTTTTCATCATCGTCACCGCCGCCGCGACCTTGGGCGCCCACGGCATCGCGCGTGTCGACACCGCCGGCGCCGCGGCCCAGGCCCTGGCGCCGCTCGCCGGACGCTGGACCGCGGCGGTGTTCGCCGCGGGGCTCGTGGCCACGGGGCTCCTGGCGGTCCCGGCCATGGCCGCCGCGTGCGCCTATGCCTTGGCGGGGATGCGGCGTTGGCCGCAAGGCCTGGGGACGCCGATACGCGCCGCGCCGCGCTTTTATCTGGTGCTCGTGCTGGTGTGCGCCGCGGGCCTGGGCATCGTGCTGTTGCCGTTCAACTCCATGCGCGCGCTCTATTTGAGCGCCGCCTTGAACGGGCTGGTCGCGGTCCCGCTGCTCGCCTTCATGATGATCCTGGCTCGGCGGCGCAGCGTGATGGGGCGTTTCGTCATCTCCACGAGCTCGCTCATCGTCGGGTGGGCGGCCACGCTGGTCATGGCCGCGGCCGCGTTCGTGCTGGTGGAAAGCTGGATCCCCTGAGGTCCGCGGCATGGCGCCGCGCCGCCGCGCCGCTACCCTGGTTCGCCGTTCAGTAGCATGCTAAGGTATTGGGATCAGGGCGGCTTGGGCCGCCTCGGTCTGAACGCAACAGAGAGAAGACCACCCGAAATGGAATCGAGATCCGAAATGGATGTGGTGCTGGCCCAGCCGCGCGGATTCTGCGCCGGCGTCGTGCGTGCCATAGAGATCGTGGAGCGCGCGCTGGAGGTTTACGGTCCGCCCGTGTATGTGCTTCACGAGATCGTACACAATCAACACGTGGTCGAGGACCTGAAGGCCCGCGGCGCGGTGTTCGTGGAGCGCCTGGACGAGGTTCCCGAAGGCGCGCCGACGATCTTCAGCGCCCATGGCGTGGCCACGGCCTTGGTTGACGAGGCTGCCGACCGGCGCCTCGACGTGCTCGACGCGACCTGTCCGCTGGTGACCAAGGTACACTATCAAGCCCAGCGTTACAGCGTCCAGGGCTATGCCGTGATCATCATCGGTCACCCCGGGCATCCCGAGGTGGAGGGGACCCGGGGGCGCATCCCGGGGCCCGTGTATGTCGTCTCCGATGTCGACGATGTCGCGCGTCTCGCCGTCACCGACGAGACGCGGCTTGCCTATGTGACCCAGACGACCTTGAGCGTGGACGACACCAAGGACGTCATCACGGCCTTGCGCGAGCGCTTTACGCACATCCAGGGGCCGGATCTGAGCGGGATTTGCTATGCGACGCAGAACCGCCAGAACGCGGTGCGCAAGCTCGCCGGCAAGGTCGATATATTGCTCGTGGTCGGCGCGCGCAACAGCTCGAACTCGAATCGCCTGCGCGAGGTGGGCGAGCAACCCGGGACGCGCGCCTATCTCGTGCAGGACGCGAGCGAACTCGATGAGGCGTGGTTCCAGGGCCCGTTACGGGTCGGGATCACCGCCGGCGCCTCAACCCCCGAGATCCTCGTGCGAGGCGTGCTAAAGAGGCTCGGGGATTTTGGCGTGGTACAGGTCACGGAGATGCCGGCCGAGCCCGAGACGACGACGTTTCGCCTTCCGGTCGCTTTACTGAAGAAGGCCCGCAGCCCCCTCTAGGAGCGGGTCCACGGAGTAGGAGAGTGTTATGCAAGTGCCCATAAGACAACAGTGGAGCATCGGACGTTATATCCTGGGGCAGAAATTGCGGGGCAACAAGCGCTATCCGCTGGTGCTGATGCTCGAGCCCTTGTTTCGCTGCAATCTGGAATGCGCGGGTTGCGGCAAGATCGAGTACCCGGAAGAGATACTGGACAAGCGCCTGAGCGTCGACGAGTGCCTGCAGGCGGTCGATGAATGCGGCGCGCCGGTGGTATCCATCCCCGGCGGCGAGCCCCTGATTCATAAGGACATGCCGGCGATCGTGGCCGGCATCGTGGCGCGCAAGAAGTTCGTCTATCTGTGCACGAACGCCCTGCTGTTGGCGCGCAAGATCGATGACTACACGCCGTCGCCCTACCTCACGTTTTCCATCCACCTGGACGGATTGCGCGAACGGCACGACCAGTCGGTGTGCCGCGAGGGGGTCTTCGACAAGGCCGTCGACGCCATCAAGCTGGCCCGCGATCGCGGCTTCCGCGTGACGGTCAACTGCACCTTGTTCCAGGACGAGGACCCGACCGAGGTCGCCGACTTCTTCGATTTCGTGGCGGGCCTGGGCGTGGAAGGCGTCACGGTGTCGCCCGGCTACAGCTACGAGCGCGCCCCGCGCCAGGACGTGTTCCTGCGCCGCGCCCAGAGCAAGACGCTGTTTCGCAAGGCGTTCGCGCTCGGCCGCCAACGCGGCGCCAAGTGGCGCTTCAATCAGTCGAGCCTTTTTCTCGACTTCCTGGCCGGCAACCAGACCTATCAATGCACGCCGTGGAGCAACCCCACGCGTAATGTGTTCGGTTGGCAGAAGCCCTGCTATCTCTTGAGCGACGAGGGCTAT
>DAHWGZ010000159.1 GCA_027335965.1 Acidiferrobacter sp. | reverse complement strand
GCGCCCTGCGTCGCGCCTTCGAGGCCCTCAAACGCGCACTCGCCGACGAAGGGCTGTTTGATGCGCGCCACAAAAAGCCGCTCCCGGACCTGGTGCGCCGCATCGGCGTAATCACCTCCCCCGATGGCGCCGTCTGGCACGACATCGTCACCACCTTGCGGCGCCGTTTCCCGGCGATCGCGGTGCTGCTCTATCCCGTGCCGGTCCAGGGACGCGACGCGGGGGCGGCCATCGCGCGCATGCTCGATCTCGCCAACGAACGGCATGAATGCGACGTCTTGCTGCTCGCCCGTGGCGGCGGTTCGCTGGAGGACCTCTGGTGCTTCAACGAAGAGATCGTGGCGCGCGCCATCTTCCGCTCACGGCTGCCGGTGGTCGCCGGCATCGGCCATGAGACCGACACCACCATCGCCGACTGGGTGGCGGACCTGCGCGCCCCCACCCCCACGGCCGCCGCCGAACTCCTGAGCCCCGACCAGGCCTTGTGGCGTCGCCGCCACGCCGAGGCGCGCGGCCGCATCCAGAGACTCCTGGAACGTACGCTGCGCGAGCGCATGCAGCGCTTTGACGAGCTGAAACGGCGGCTCATCGCCCAGCCCTTGCGCGGCCTGCCGGAACGGCGCGTGGCGGTAGCCGCCCTCGCCCGGCGGCTCATCATGGCGCTGCCCGCCTACCCGGCACGCGGGCGGGCACGGCTGCTTGCCCTCGGCCAACGCCTGGAGCGGTGCTCGCCCGTGGCGCGCCTCAACGCCTACCGGGTGCGCGTCGCCCCCCTGCCCGGACGGCTTGCCGCCGCGATCCGCGCCGCCCTGCGCGCGCGCGAATCGCGGCTTACGCGCCTGAACGAGCGGTTGCGGGCACAACCGCCGGACCGGCTCTGGGAGCGCCTCACGGTCCGCCACGGTCTCCTGAGAGACCGGCTGGCGCGCGCCATGCGCGAGGCCTTGAAGACGCGCGCCGAGCGCGTGGCGCTGCTCGATCGGGCCCTGGCGCTGACCGGCCCGCCAGCGGTCTTGAATCGCGGCTATGCGATCGTCACGGACGAACACGGACGGGTGGCGCGCGCGGCGCGCGCCTATCCCCCCGGGACGACCTTGCGCGTGCGCTTGGCCGAAGGGGAGATCACAGTCGAGGTGAAGACGATTCAGCCGTAGTGGGCCTTGCGAAACCGCTTCAAGCGGCGTCTCTTGGCCTCGGTGCGCGCGCTCGGTGCCTTGCCCGGGCGATTGGCAAAGGGATTGTCGCCCTCGCGAAACTCGATCTCCACGGGCGTGCCCTCGAGCCGGAAGTGCTCGCGCACGCGCTGCGCGAGATAACGCCGCCAGGCGTCCGGGGTCTCCGCCACAAGATTGCCATGCACGATCACGCGCGGCGGGTACTTGCCACCCTGGTGGGCGAACTTGGGCTTGATGCGCCGGCCGCGCACCATGGGCGGGGCGGTGGCGGCCATCGCCTCCCTCAGCACGCGATTCAGTTCCGGGGTCGGCAGGATGCGGCCGCCCGAGCGATAGGCGCGCTCCATGGCCGGAAACAGCGGCCCGATGTGCAGGCCCTCGAGCGCGGAGATGAAATGCGGCTGCGCAAACGACAGAAACGGCAGGCGCCGCGCCAGCTCCCGACGGATCCACTCGCGGCGCGCGCTATCGAGGCCCTCCCACTTGTTGACCACGAGCACGAGCGAGCGGCCCTGCGCGAGGATATGGCCGGCGAGCGTCACGTCCTGCTCGCTCACCTCCTCACGGGCGTCGAACACGAGCAGCACGACCTGCGCCTCGTCGACCGCCTGCAGGGTCTTGGCCACGCTATGGCGTTCGAGCGGATCGGTGATGTGGCTGCGGCGGCGCACGCCCGCGGTATCGATGAGGACATAATCCTTGCCATTGCGGCTAAACGGGATATGAACGCTGTCGCGCGTGGTCCCCGGCCGGTCCGAGACCACCACCCGCTCCTCTCCCAGCAGGGCGTTGGTCAGCGTGCTCTTGCCGACATTGGGGCGCCCGGCGAGCGCGATGCGCATGCCCCCCGTCGGCGCCTCCCCGGTCGGCGCCGGGAACCCCGCCAACACCGCAGTCATGAGCTCCTCGAGCCCGCGGTTATGGGTGGCGGCGATGGCGTGGGGCCGACCGAGGCCCAGGGCATGGAATTCCGCCACCGCCACCTCGGGCTCCACGCCCTCGGTCTTGTTGACGGCCAGGCATATGCGCCGGTTGAGGGTGCGAATCTGGTCTGCGACCAGGAAATCGTCGGGGTTCGGGCCGTCGCGGCCATCGACCACGCAGATGACGGCATCGGCCTCGGCCAGCGCGAGCCGGGTCTGGGACGCCACCAAGGTCGCGAGCGGGTCGTTGTCGCGCACGATGCCGCCGGTATCGACGACCAGATACGGCCGCCCGCCGACCCGACCCTCCCCGTATTGTCGATCGCGGGTGAGGCCGGGCAGGTCGGCGACCAGCGCCTGGCGCGAGCGCGTGAGCGCGTTGAAGAGCGTGGACTTGCCGACGTTGGGCCGCCCGACAAGCACCACCACCGGCTTCATGGCCGGACGGGTCGGAAGTGAAACGCGGCGAGTCGTCCGGTGGTGGTGAGTACGAAGACATAGGGGCGGCCCTTATGCAAGCCTACCGATGCCACGAGGGGGGCCGCGCGTATCGCGCCTTCGCCGACGCGCTTGCGCGCCATGAGCGCCCCCGTGCGCCGCGACAACCACTGCGTATAGCCGGCGAGATCGCCCACGACCACCGCCGGGCCCGCCAGCGCCGGACTGCCGAGCCTGCGATTCAACAAGGCCTTCTGGGTCCACAAGGTCCCACCGCTGGCATTGGCAAGCGCCATGACGCGGCTATGCGCGGTCACCACGTAAAGCGCCTGGCCGCCCAGGGCCATGCTGCGGTATGACGACAACGGCCGACCCCAGAGGATGCGCCCCGAGTGCGCCGCCAGCGCCGCGACCGCGCCGTGATAGCCGTCGGCATAGACGATGTCCTGGGCATACAGCGGATGCGCCAGATCGATGAGCCGCTCCACGGCGTCGCCGCCGCGCGGCTGCGCCACCGCGCTCGTCCACACCCGCTCGCCATCGGTGGTCTGCAGCGCCACCAGCTCGCCGTTGGCGTAACCCTCGTAGAGCACGCCTGCGGCATGCGCCGGGCGCGCCGTCAAAAAGAGCGTCAACGCCGGATGGGTGTGGGCCGCCATCCATAGCTGGCGGCCATGGGTGAGGCTGAAGGCCGTGACATGGCCGTCGAGCGAGGCGACATAGACGCCATGAGGCCCGATCACCGGCGCCGCCACGACCTCGCTCGGCGCCTGCGCGGTCCATGCGTTCGCCCCGGTATCGGCGTTCAGGGCCAGCACCCGCCCGCGGCGCGTCGCCACCACCACGAAGCCCTGCCCGGCCGCGGCGCCCGCCGTGATTTGCGCCTTCAGGTGCCTGCGCCAGAGCTTGTGACCGGTGCGCATATCGTAGGCGGCGACCACCCCGTTCTCATTGGCCACGAAGATCGTGCCGCCGACCCGCGCCGGACGCAGCACCAGGTCATAACCACCCGTACCGTTGCCGGTATCGTGCGACCAGACGCGCGTTACCTTGAGGCGCGCCTGAAAGGGCTTGAGCTTGGCCGGCGGAGCGACGTTGCGCGAGCTGCTAAAAAGCCCGCAGCCTCCGAGCAGCCCCGCCGCCACGAGGATCGCGATCAGGCGCTTCATGAGGCCGCCCGCAATTGCGCCTGTTCACGCCGCCACAAGGTCGTCACGGCCGATTTCTTCGGCGCATCCTTCAAGGCCTCGGCAAACGCCGCCAGCGCCCGCCGCTTGTGGCCCTCGCGCGCCAGGATCTCGGCTTGCAGCCCGAGCGCCATGGCCTTGAACCCATAGGGCTTGGCGATATGCGCATAGCCCCACGCCTTGTGCGGGTGCCCAAGCGCCAGCAACAGGCTCCCCAGGCGCAGGCGCGCGGTGGTGCGCACGCTCCACTGGCGACCCTTATGCGCGGCGAACTTGAGCGCGGCGATCGCTGCCGGGATCTGATCCTTTTCATAGGAAAGACGCGCCAGCAGCAATGCGGCCTGGCCTGCATAAGGCGTCGACGCGTAGTTTGTCTCAAGCTTGTGGCCAGCGGCCGTGGCCAGGCCAAAGCGCATCTGGCTTGCCGCGTTCAGGACCTCCTCGTACAGCGCCCCGGCCAGGATCCGCTGCTTGGCGTGGTAATGGCGGTAATAAAAGACCCCGCCCACGGCCAGCGCCGCGGCCAGCACGCCGTAGGCGATGACGCGCCCATATTTGCGC
>DAHWGZ010000158.1 GCA_027335965.1 Acidiferrobacter sp. | reverse complement strand
CGCCGCCCACTTTGCGCAGACGCCAGAACCTTGGGCGTATGTACGCCAGTCCGGTGCCTCGGTATCCATGGTCTTGCACATCGCATCCCACGCCTCGACGAGTCTGTCCCATTCGAGAGACACTTCGCGCATCTCTGCCAAGCGCGCATGCCATTCCGGAACTTGTTCGAGCAGCAAACGGCAGCGCCTGAGGTCCCATGTATCATGGGGATGCGCAGACCCGTTCCCGGCGCCTATAGTGTAGGGAACGACCCCAGTCATGTGTTTGAAGATCGCAAGCGACGAAAGCCCATGTTCCCCATGAGCCACCCATGTGATCGCCGCCTGCGGCACCTCCGGGTGCGCAGCGGCCAAAGCTACTGCCCGTTTCTGGGCGTAGCGGGCCCTTAATTCATGGCAGGACTCCGTAGGGCCAAAGGCCACGCTGGCGCCTGCCACCATCGCCAACTGCGTGTCCGGCACATCGGTTTTGGACGCGGTCTTCGTGAGCGCTACAAAGTCATCAATGGGAATCGATCCGAAGATCAATGTGCAGCCGGATTCGTGACGGACAGTGTATGCGGTGTCCTTTTTCTGGACTTCGAGCCCTATATTTAGCATGAATGGTTTCCGTCGCTGGACGCCAGGGACGCCTCCATTTCGTATTTCGCGGGGTCCCTGTAATGATCGCGAACAGCCTCGAGTGCTGGCAGACACCCCACTGTGTAGGGATAGGCCGACAGCATGGTGTCGACCGGCAGGCCGAAGTCCTCGATGAGATAGCCATCGCGATCCCGGTATTTGCTGATGTACACGCTTATCAATCCTTCGGCCCACAGGCGATCGCGCAGCCGGGGAATCGGTTCCTGAACCTTTTGCTCATCGCGCACCAGATAACCGCCTTCCTCCATCTCGCGCGCGACCTTGGTCCATTTCGCGAGATTGCACCCGACATGCTGGCGCAGGACACTGGTCATGATCGTGCCCTGGTGCGGATGGAGGACCAACCACAGCGCGACCCCGCGCGCCTCGATGGAGAGACGGGTATCCGCCATGATAGCCGATGCCACCGCGGAGATATTCTCGGAAGAGACACGAACCCGAGACTCCGGCAGACGGATGACGCACGACAAAGGGGGGCGCGGGGTGGCCCTTTGGCGGCTCACGAGCCCGCTCCTTGCCCGGCCGCCTTATAGAGCACGGACAGGACATGGCGGTTGGCCCATTCGGCCTTATCGTGCAGACGGTATCCGTAGTAATCCGCGAGGAAACGCGCCACTGCGGCGCTGCGCGAAATGCCCGCATTGCAATGTACGATGACCCGATTGACGTCCTGCGGGACCGCGCCGACAAACTCCAGCACCTGCGCGGCCATGGACGCGTCGAACGGGGCGATGTCGCGGTGGTGGTTCCCGTCGCGGATCAGGACCGGGAACGGGGGAGCGACATCGTCGAACTCGAGCCGCAACACGGCCGCCCACCCCTCCGGCAGGCGCGCCGGGTCGCCCGGGTCAGTGATGCTGATCAGGGCGGTGCGCGGGTCGCCGTGCGGCATCCCCTCAATGACTTGCCGCGGGAAAAACTGGACCCGGCGAGTCTTTTCTGCAGACAACGGTTTAGTCGGGAACATGCAGGCGCCCCTTTATTCTGGCGTTCGACAAGATTTCCTGACGCTGTTCTTTTGTGGGGGTGCCAAAATTTCCAAGTCCACATGAGGCAAATATATGGATAACAGGGTATTCCCGCACCCGCAGGTCCTCCGGCCATTCCGCCATATCGGCGCCAGCCCGGTGGCGCAGTCTCAAGGTGAACCGTCCATCGTTGAAAGCGGCGCCCATCTGCTTCATGAAGAAAGGCACGTCGGCGGCGCGGCATTGCTGCAGGATTTCGCGGGCCCACTCCGCGCGGAACACGCGGGCGCCGGGTCCGGATTCCCCACCACACACGACCCATGCGATCTTTGCCGTCAGATTCGGGCCCAACCACTTCTCCAGGTCGACGGGACCCATGAGCGGTTCGAGGCTCACCCACCGGACCGCCGCGGGCGTCTCGAGCAGGACAGGGATGCGCGCATCGGCGGTCTCCTGGTTTTCCGCGGAGACCCCCCCACCAGATATGGCGCGCAAACCAGGTCGTTGGATTATCGACCGGAACCTCATCAAGTCGCATCTTGGGATGCGCGCGACGGATATTATTGGCCGCCTCCAGTACCCGATCGTAGAGCCCGGGGTCCGCCAGATAAGCGCGCATCCGCTCGGGGCGCTTGGTCAACACCTGGAAGGTGTGCTGTGGACTCAACATCATGATCGCCAGGACCTGATCGATGAAGAGGTCCGGCACGCGATCATGAAAGAGGTCCGACATCGAGTTGACGAAAATCCGCCGCGGGCGCCGCCAGCGTAGCGGCTGGTCTAAACGATGGGCGTGCGTCTGCACATCGGTGAATGCGCGCCCAAAGTAGTCGGCGGCCTTCGGGTTCACGCTGAGCCGCGCCCATTCGCGTTCAGCGTAGCAATGCTTGCAGCCTGCCGAAACCTTTGTGCAACCCGTGACCGGATTCCATGTGGCATTGGTCCAGGCAATGCCAGATTTGTCGCTCATAGCTGTTCCTCTGTTGGTTATGGCGGTCCCAGTACCGCGAGGATGCCTCCCATGATGTCTCGAACATGGTGGATACACGCCTCCAGACGCTTGGCGCTCTGGGCTAGATCCCCTGCGGCCCGCGCATCCCCGTAAGCCTTAATGGCCTCGACGAGGGCTGTTGGTACGACCGGCCTGCCATCCTGATCCTGTTCGCTCATCCCGCGTCCTCCTCGCGCCTCTCTTGTGGCGCCGTTGGCTTGCGGATCTCTTTGGGCCAGGGTCGCGGAAATGGCACACCACCTCGAGTCGCCCCCATAAAGAGGCCATTTTGAATCGGAACGGCCGCGAGAAGCGTCGACAAAAATTCGTCCTGACTACGCAACCAGCCCTCCACCCACGGATAGCGGTCTAAAAAACCGTCGTGTTGCAGCAGTTCCATCAGCTCCCGGTTTTCATCGATCCGCTTGTGAATGCCGCCGCCCGTCCATCCTAAAATCGCACAAACGGAATCCACGATCTTTTTAGTTTTTCTGAACATTCCTGTTTCCTCTACTGTACGGTTATAGAGAACCGGTGTTCTTATCCGTTTTTGGCCCGCAAGGCTATGAGTGCTTGCAATCCCGGCCGCGACCCCAAGCAGGCCACAGACTGGGCTTTCTCCAAAAACATCAACAGATCCTCGAGCAGCACGCCGTTCTCCCGACGCACGGCGTTCTGAAAGTCAGAAAAACCTGCCAAGTTTGTGATGTGGGAAATCCGTGCCAATTCGGCAAGATGGTCGTCACGAACCATAAGTGGACGCAGAGTGGCCGCGCTCCAGAGGTGCCGAATAAATGTATGAGACCGCACGGCGCGCTGGCATATCGCGGCGAGCGCTTCCAAGGCCGCATTCGCATCCGAGTCAAAAACGCTACTCAACTCTACAGTGCTCTCCAAATCAGGCCGGGCGTGCGTGATAGCCGAAACGCCAGGCGCACACTCGTGCCCACTAATGTCTTGTGTTTTCATGAACGCTCATCCTCGAGTCTCTTACGGCCTGCCTGCATAATAGCGCTCCCGACGAGATAGGCGATGAAGGCGACCCACACGACGGCGCTTGCCCGCGCGGTCCACACCCACCAGAGAGGCGCCCCATGAAGGGGAGTGGTCAACCAGTACCCCCAAAAGAGACCGGAGCCAGCCGCCCATAAGGCCGCCAGCATCGCGAAGGCCGTGAGAATGTGCCCCACCTCAACCAGAGTCTTCCGGATCTCTGTGACGACGACCGGTAATCCCGCCTTAAAGGCATTCCACTTGGTGATGGTCATGGGCATCCCTCCTGGTCTTGCCGTGTCCCCGCCTGTAGTTTTTTCTGGCCTGCCTCGATCGCGTGGTTCACGAAAAGAAGAATGATGACGTAGAGGATGCCGAGGATCACGGCCAGAATACCTGCTCGTGTTACCCAGACGAGCCACAGGGGTGTAACCTTCGGAGGGGCAGTCAGCCAAAACCCGCGAAAGAACCCCAACATCATCGCAAATAAGGCCGCCAGGACCGCTATGGGCAGGAGGATCCGGTATGCAATTGTGGTTGCAACGGACCAGATCGCCGTGAGGCCGTCTTGAACGGCTGTGGGCCATCCGGCTTTAAAGGCAGACCATTTTGTGCTGTTCATCTGTGCCTCCGTGAAACATCGCCATTTTTAGGTTTTCCGGCGGCCGTGGTCTCACCAACGCCCGTCGTCGATAAGGCCTCCCGCACC
>DAHWGZ010000157.1 GCA_027335965.1 Acidiferrobacter sp. | reverse complement strand
TCTTGCCCGCGGCATGGTACAACCCGCGGTCCTTGAAAAGCCGGTAGAAGAATCGCGGGCCGCCGAGCAGCATGGTGAGCAGCAGTCCATCCAGGACAAAGGCCGAACGCGGCACCCACACAAGCCGCACCCACAGGAACAGCACGAAGGCGCTGGCCACGGTGCCGGCCACTATGGCCTTGAAGATGCGCAGGAGATCGGGGACCGAGGCAAAGCGCCACAGCCCACGGTAAAGCCCCATGCCCCAGAAAACGAGCCCCTGCACGATCAGGATCGCCGGCAAGAGCCTCAAGCCCTGCCGCCAAAAGACATGCGGGACGTAGCCCATGTTGAAGCGCAGCCAATAGGCCCCGAGCCACGCGAGCGCGATCGCGACCAGATCGTGCGCGACGACCGCCCAGCGCCCGATTGGCGCCTTAACGCGCGTTCTTGCCGGAAACCTGCCCATGCCCCTCCCGCCACCGCACCAGGGCGGCCAATGCGCCATACAAAACCGCCAAAGCGGCGATTATAGCCCATTGCGCCGGTACCGACGCCCCGGCCCCCGCATAGGCCGACAGGCCGCACACCGCCATCAGGCCGTACTCCCCAAGGACGGTGCGGCGATGGGATAGGCCGGCACGCACCAGGCGCTGATAATAATGCCCGCGATGGGCGGCCGTCAGGCGCTCGCCGCGCGCCGCCCTTTTCAGGAGCGTCACGGTGGCATCGACCAGGAATGGCGAAAACACCACGAGGCCGGTCCATAACGGGAAATCGCCGCGCGCGGGGCCCGCCAGGATCATGATCCCGGCCGCGAACCCGAGCGTGGTGGCGCCCATGTCCCCCATGAACAGTCGCGCCGGCGGGAAGTTGGCCACCGTAAACCCGAGGGCTGCGGACGCCACCGCGAGCGCGATCCCGGCATAGGCGAAGTCGTGGGCGCGATAACCGAGCGCGGCCAGGGCGCCAAAGCCAAAAACCGCCATGCCGCCCGCGAAACCATCCATGCCGTCCATGAAGTTGTAGAGATTGATCCACCATACGAGAAAGAGCGTGGTGACAAGCACCATGAGGGGGGCGTCGAGGGGGATCGCGACCCCCGGCAACCAAGCGACGGGCAGCCGGATCGCGGCGACGGCCACCGTCAGGGCGGCCGCGACATGCACCGCCAGACGCGGGCGCGGGCTCAATCCCTTGCGATCGTCATACCACGACAAGAGCGCCACCGCGAGGACCGCGGCGGCCACCACGAGGCCTGCGCGCGTGGCGTCCCACGAAAGCCCGAAGGCCGCCACCAGAAACCCGCAGGCGATCGCGAGCCCGCCGCTGCGCGGCACCGGCCGGTCATGCAGGGAGCGCTCGTTGGGCCAGTCGAGGACCTGCCAGGGGTTGCGCGGATGGGCGAGCAGCCGGCAGGCAAGCCATGCGGCGCATGCCCCGGCGGCGTCCATGAACCACGCCCAAAGGCTCACAGCGGCCGCGCGCGGCGCGCGCGCACCCGCCGGTAGGCGGTCGATCGGAAGAAGCGCAGCGCGCTTTGCGCATGCCACAAGAGATAGCGTGGGCGGCGGCGGGAGGCGCGCTGGCCGTCGTGAATGATCACGGTGTCGGTGGCCACCGCCACCCGCAGCCCGGCAAGGCTCAGCCGGCAGCACAGATCGCAATCCTCGTAATAGAGGTGATAACCCGGATCGAAGCCGCCGACCGCCCGGAAGGTCGCGGTCCTGAATGCCATGAACATCCCCGCCGCCCAGTCGCCACCCCTGTCCGCCGGGCGCTCCCCGGCGACGAGCCGGCGCAGCGCGCCAAGCGGCGTCGGCCAGGATCGCAGGCTGTCTTGCTCGTCGCCCGCGCCTCCGACCACGCGCGGCACCGCCACCCCCACGTCGGGGTCCGAGAGCTGCGCGACCAGGGACGGAAACGGATCGCTTTGCAGGCGCACGTCGGGGTTCACGACGCAAAAGATATCGGAGGGCAGGACCTCGGCGGCGGCGTTGTGGTTGGCGGCGAAGCCGCGCGGGGCGGCGTTGCGCACGATCGTGACGGGAAACGGGGCCGCCAGGTCCGCAAGGCCTTCGGGCTTGTTGACGGTCAACACGACGCGCACGGGCGCGCGACACACGGAGGCGATATCCGAGAACAGCTGCGCGATGAGCGCGCCCTGACCGTGGCTTACCACCGACACCACGACACGCGGCGCGCCACGGGCGATATCCTCGCTCATGGCCATGCCCCGCGCGTGGTGCGCGATGCCGCCATGTCGGCGATCCCCGACGCCAGCGTATGATTCGGCGCCATTCCGAGATCCTCCCACACGCGCCGGTCCTCGCTCGTGCACGATGCCATGAGCGGCGCCAGCCCCTCGCTGTCCCACGGACACCGGCGGCCGGTCCAGCGCGTCACCCGGTCGCCGAATCGCGCCATCGCCGGCAGGAGGCCTTCGGGCAGGACGTAGCGAACCTCGGGGCGGCCAACGGCCGCCCTCATGAGATCGTAGATGTCCCGCACGGTATAGGAGGCGCCGTCGGTCACGGTATACACGGCATCGCGCGCGCGATGCGCCAACAAGGCCACCAGCACGCGCGCCAGGTCGTCGCGATGCACGAGGCTGCGGCGCGCGCCCCCCGCCGGGACCGGCAGGGGCCAAGGGAGATCCGCCATGCGCAGCAGACGCTCGAGGTTGCCGCGCATGCCGGCGCCGTACACGAGCGCCGGACGCACGATCGCAACCGACGGCAGGCCGCAGGCGCGCACCAAGTCCTCGCCCATGCGGCGACTCTCGGCATAGGCGTCGCGCGCGCACTCCACCTTGATACTGCTCACAAACACGAATTGCGCGACGCCCGCGTCGCGGGCCTCGGCCAGCAACGCCCGGGTACCGGCAACCGTGACCGCCTGATGCTCCCGGGCGGCGGCGCGGGTGTGGGCGACCCCCGCGAGATGGATGACCGCCTCGCAGCCATCGCACACGCCCGCCAGAGAGGCCGGCACGGTGAGATCCACCTGCCGCCAATCCCTCGGCGCCGGACCCGCGCCCCGCCCCGCGCCGCGCGCCACGTGGCCGGCGGCCTCCAGGGCCGGGATCAGGGCCGCGCCGATGAAGCCGCGCGCCCCGGTCACGAGCACCCGCACGCCGCCTCCCTCACGCCGCCGGGTTCGCGGCCAGCGGTCCACGCTCCTGAAAGAAGGCATGCTGGCGCGCGAGCTCCGCGAAGGCCCCGCGCGCCATGACGCGCCCGCCCTCGAGCAGCACCACCTGATCGCAGCACGCCACCGTGCTCAGGCGGTGCGCGATCACGATCAGGGTCTTGTGCCCGGCGAGCGCCGTGATCGCCGCGGTGAGATCGGCCTCGGTCGGTCCATCGAGGGCCGAGGTCGCCTCGTCCAGGACGAGGATGGCCGGATCGTGGTAGAGGGCGCGGGCGATGCCGAGCCGCTGACGCTGCCCTCCCGACAGCCGCGCGCCCCGATCACCGACCTCGGTATCGATGCCATCGGGGAGCTCGGCCACGAAATGCATGAGTTGCGCGGTCTTCAGCGCGCGCACCACCGCCTTGCGGTCGATCTCGTCTTCGGCGACGCCGAATGCGACATTGGCGGCCACCGTGTCGTCCGCGAGATAGACCTGCTGCGGCACATAGCCGATTTGCCGCCGCCACGCCTTCATGGCCCCCAGACCCAGCGGCTCGCCATCCACGAGCACGTCGCCGTTACCCTGCAAGAGCCCCAGAAGGACATCGGCGAGCGTGCTCTTGCCGGCCCCCGACGGGCCCACGAAGGCCACGGACGAGCCCTTGGCGATGGTGAGATCGACGCCGGCGAGTGCCTGACGGCCGCTGCCGGGATAGGAATAGCTAAAGCCGCGCAGGGTGATCTCGCGGCTGAAGGACAAGGCGGCGAAGACCCCGTCGTCCGCCGCCGGCGCGACCTCGGTGAGGGCTTGCGCGACGATGGCGATGGTCGCGCGGTTGAAGCGTATCGACATCGCCGCGTTCAACATCTTGGTGAGCGACGGCATGAGCCTAAACACCGCCATGGCGTACATGGCCATGAGCGGAATGGCGGCCTGCGGCTGGCGCAGGATCCACTCCGCGTACAGGAGGATGCCGATCAGGCCGGCAAACGCCAGGCCTTCGATGGCCAGACGCGGCATGTGCGCGGTGACCATCTGCGCCGCGCTCGCCTCGCTGTAGCGGCGCGTGGCCTGCTCGTGCTGCGACAGCAGCCGGTCCTGGCGGTCGAGAACGGTGAGATCCTTGATCGCCGAAAGCCCCATCGCCGCATGCCGGAACATCAATGCCAGCGCGTCCTGACGGGCGCGCCCGAGCCGCTCGCTGC
>DAHWGZ010000156.1 GCA_027335965.1 Acidiferrobacter sp. | reverse complement strand
CGCGGGTGAGGTCGCGCACGGCCTCTTGCTCCGGGCCCGGGACCCACACGGCGGTGAGTTCACCGGCCCGGTGCAGACGCGCCAGTGATTCGCTGTCCCGGCGGTCGGTCTTCACCCGATCCCCGGCCTTGCGTGGAATCAGCGAGGGCGCCACCACCGCGCAGTCATGGCCGAGATGGGTCAGCTGCCGATGGATCCCATAGCCACAGGGACCGGCCTCATAGCAGAACGACACGACCTCCCCGTGGGGGCTCAGCTTCTTCACGAGCTTGGCCACCGCCTCCGGGGTGTTGGCGATCTCCCCGTAATAGCGGGGCTTACTCTGGCCGGCCTCGGCGATGGCGACCGCTATGGTGTCTTTGTGTGTATCCAGCCCGACGTACTTGCTAAACTTCGTCATGACCTGCCCCCTCAATTGTGGCTCTGAGCCGACGGTGGTTTACCCGACCCCAAGCTTAATCCACGTCGCTTGAGGCCGGGCAGGTCAATACATGATGTCTAGCCGCTGCGGCCCGTTTACGCCGCTACACTCATGAGTCCGGCCTGATCATCAAGCCGATACCGTGGGGAAAGTCGGATAGACCCGCATTTTATGAAGCGGGCTACTTAGGACACTCACCCGCGAGGGTGGTGCTTGGCATGCAGGGTGCGCAGGCGTTCCCGCGCGACATGGGTGTAGATCTGGGTGGTCGACAGATCGGCATGCCCGAGAAGCAGCTGCACGACCCGCAGGTCGGCACCGTGATTGATCAGGTGGGTCGCAAAGGCGTGGCGCATGGTGTGGGGCGACAAGGGCGTTTCCACGCCCGCCTTCGCCGCGTAGCGCTTGATATTGCCCCAGAACGCCTGACGCGTCATGGGGCCGCCGCGGCGCGTCAAGAACACTGCCGTAGCCGGCGCGCCCTTCAAGAACACGGGGCGCGCATCGCGCATATAGGCCGCGAGCACCACCTGGGCCTCCTCGCCCAGAGGCACGAGCCGCTCCCGCCCCCCCTTGCCCACGATGCGCACGATGCCCGCCTGGCCATCGATCTCCGACAGCCGTAACGACACGAGTTCCGACACGCGCAGGCCGGTCGCATACACGACCTCGAGCATGGCCCGATCCCGCTGCGCCTCCGGCGTGCGGTCGCCGGGGGCCGCGAGTAGCCGCTCGACCTCCTCCTCGCTCAAGCTGCGCGGGAGGCTGATCCCAAGGCGTGGTCCTTCGACGCCCTCGGTGGGGTCTTCGGAGATATCGCCTTTGGCGAGCAGATGACGATAGAAGCGCCGCAGGGCCGACAGGCGCCGGGCGCCGGTCCGGGGTCGCCGCCCTGCCATCACCTCGGCCGCCAGAAAACCGGTGATATCGGCGCGCTGCGCGCCTCGAAGGCCGCGCCCCCTCAAATGTCGCGCGAAGGCCTCCAGGTCCCGCCCGTACCCCTCCAGGGTATGCGCGCGAAGACCGGCCTCCGTCAACAGGGTATCGAGAAAGTCTTCCACGAGAGCGGCGTCCGGCGGGCAGGCCTTGGCCTGCCCGTCCCCCGGCTCGCCGCCCATGGCTGCCGCCTAGACGCGCTCGCGAATGCGCGCCGCCTTGCCGGTCAGCTCGCGCAGGAAGTAGAGCTTGGCGCGCCGCACGACGCCGCGACGCTTCACTTCGATGCGCGCGATATTGGGACTGTGCAACGGAAACACGCGCTCCACGCCCTCGCCATAGGACATCTTGCGAACGGTAAACGACGAGTTGATGCCGCGGTTCCTGCGCGCGATGACCACGCCCTCGAAGGCCTGCAGGCGCTCGCGCTCCCCTTCGATGACCTTCACCTGCACGGAAACCGTGTCGCCGGGTCCGAATTGCGGGACGTCCTGCTTCAGGAACTCGCCCTCTAATTCCTTGATGATATTGCTCATAACCTTACCCTCGATACTCCTGTTTGAATTCTTCTAACAGCCGCTTCTGTTCGGCATCCAGTTCCCGCCCTTCCAGGAGATCCGGGCGGCGCAACCACGTGCGCCCCAAAGACTCCCGCAGGCGCCACGTCCGGATACGCTCGTGGTCACCCGATACCAACACCTCCGGAACACGCTCCTCGCGCCATAGCTCGGGGCGCGTGTAATGCGGATGGTCCAGGAGCCCCGCCACGAACGAATCTTCGCGCGCCGAGTCCTCGTGTCCCAGGGCGCCCGGCAACTGCCGCACGACCGCGTCGATCACTACCGCGGCCGCCACCTCTCCGCCGGACAGCACATAATCGCCTATGGACCACTCCTCGTCCACGCAGGCGCGCACGACGCGTTCATCCATGCCTTCGTAGCGGCCCGCCAACAAAATCAGCCGCGGGCGCGCCGCAAGCTCCATCACCGCGGCATGATCGAGCGTCCGTCCGGCCGGCGACAGATAGAGGACCGGGGCCTCATGTTGGGCCCGCGCCTCATCGATCGCGCGCGCCACGGGCTCCGCCATCAGCACCATGCCGGGACCGCCCCCGTAGGGTCGATCGTCCACGGTCCGCCGCTTATCCTCGGTGAAATCCCGCAGATTCCAAAATCGCAGCGTCACGATGCCAAGCTGGGATGCGCGCCCTACGATGCCGCAATCGCAGAACCCCCGCACCGCCTCTGGGAACAGCCCGATGACATCGATGTCCACATCAAAAGTCCGGGTCCCAGTCCACGACCAGGCGTCGCGCATCCTTGTCGATCCCGCGAACCACCGCCGGGATATAAGGGATGAGCCGTTCCCGATCGCCGCCCCGCACCACCAGCACGTCGTTGGCGCCGGTCTCGAGGAGCCGATGCACGGGCCCCAAAACCACGCCCTCGACCGTCTCCACCATGAGCCCCAGGAGCTCGCCCCAGTAATATTCCCCGGCCGGCAGGGCCGGCAGGGCCGAGACCGGACATTCGATGCTCCCGCCCGTCCAGTGCTCGGCCTCCTCGCGCACCTCGCATTCGGCGATACGCACGATGAGGCCCTTGCCGTGGACCTGGGCCTCGAGCAGCGTCGGGGTCTTCAACGCCCCCGACCGCTGGCGCACGCGCCAGGGCTGGTAATCCAGGACCGCCTCGGATTGCGTCGTATACGGCTGGATGCGCAACCACCCCCGCACGCCATAGGTGCCCGCCACGCGGCCCACCTCGATCCACTCCGGGGGCGCCTGGTCGGGCATGACGTCAGGAAGCGCTCTTCAGCAACCCCGCGACGCGCTCCGAGGCCTGCGCGCCCCTCTCGAGCCAGTACTGCACGCGCTCACGGTCGACACGGAGACGTTCCTCGGCACCGCTCGCGATCGGATTGAAGAACCCGACGCGCTCGATGAAGGCCCCGCTCGCCGCGCGGCGCTTGTCGGCGACCACGATCGAATAGAAAGGCCGCTTGTTGGCGCCGCGACGGGCCAAGCGTATCGTTACCATATTTCCCCCATAAGGCGCCCAAGGCGCAGAAAGTCGACGATTTTACCTGGACCACGCCGGAAATGGAATCCTAGTGGCCGGCACGGCGGTGGCGAATGAGCGCCCGGCGCTTTTGCCAGAAGGCATCCCGCACGAACGTATACTCGTGTCCGCCTGCGGCGAGCCGCATCAGCAGACCTTGATGCAGGTAATGGGAGCGCGTGTCGACCAGTTGCGCCCCGTAGGCCCCCCACATCGCCGAGGGATCACTCAGATAGGTGGGGGGATTGGTGAAGCTGTCCACGCCCAGCCCTATGGCATCACGCACGTCGCTCGGGCCAAAGAGCGGCAACACGACATAAGGACCGCTACGCACCCCCCAGACCGCCAACGTCTGCCCAAAGCCCGCGTCATGGGCGGGCAGGCCAAGCGGGGTTGCGACATCGATCAGGCCGAACAGGCCGAGGGTCGAATTGACGAGAAAGCGCGCGGTCTCCTGGAGGGCCGGACCCGCGCGGCCCTCCAGCGACTCGTTGACGATCACCTTCACGTCATCGAGGTTGGCAAAGACATCACTGATCCCGCGCCGCAGCGGCAATGGCGTCAGCCCGACATAGGCCTCGGCAGTCGGCTTCAGGAGCACGCGATCCAGGTGCTGGTTGAAAACAAAAATCTTCTTGTTCAGAGGTTTGAGTGGGTCGTCTGGACCGTGTGCCGGGCGCATGCCCGTGGTTGCGCAGCCCCCCAGGAGCATGTACGCCGCCATGATCACTATCGCCCATCTTTGCGCCATCACCCCTCCTTAATGCCTCTGTAGCCCCAGATCGCGGACCCGCGAACCGCCCGTTGAGCCAAAGCTAACGCCCATCAATGCCTTTGTCTGGGCGGGTGGACGAGACGGCCCGGCACCGCGCTCGCAAGACACATTCCTGGCACAACGGCCGTGTCCGGCAGGTTGTCTTCGCG
>DAHWGZ010000155.1 GCA_027335965.1 Acidiferrobacter sp. | reverse complement strand
CCTCGGTCCTCGGTCTGTCAATTCTCGATTTTCCGGTGACCGCCCGGCGCCGCGGCCGCGTTGGCGCCCCTCCAGTCAATCCTCGGGCGCCCATGCCGGGGACGCCGCGCCGTCGATCAGCGCGCGGCCTTCCCCCGCGCCCGCGGGGACGGGGCCTTGGTCGGCGGTCCTGGCGCGCGCGACGCGCCAACCCACGGACCACGCCGCGGCCGCCAAGGCGGCGATGCCGCCGAGCGCGGCGCGCGGCCCGAGGTCATCGGCGACCCACCCGAAAAGCGGGGCCATGACCGGAGCGCCCCCTAAGGCCACGGCGATCAGGAGGGCCAGCAGGCGGCCGCGCATGGCCGGCTCCACCGACAACTGCAGGAGGCTGTTGGCGGACGTGACAAAGACCTGCAGGGCAAACCCGAGGACGAGGAGCGCCACGGCGAATGCCCCGAGGCCCGGGGCCAGCGCCGCGGCTGTCGTGGCGACGGCGCACGCCGCGGTCGCCATGGACAGGACCCAAAACCCCGGCGCGCGGACCGCGGCGAAGAGCGCGCCGCCGATCGCGCCGGCCGCCATCAGCGATGCGATGAGACCGTAAGAGACGGCGCTCGCGTGAAAGACCCGGACGGCCATGGTCGAGATCGGGATCGGGAGGTTGACCCCGACCGCCCCCATCAATCCCAACATCCCCAACGCCCCGCTCAGGTCCGGGCGGCGGGCCACCAGGCTCAAGACCTCGGCGAGCGTGCCCCCGACCCGGCCCGGACGCGCCGCCTTGCGCGCCGGCACATGCCGCAGGGCATGCAGGGCGCGCAGAACCATGCCAAAGGAGGCCGCATTGATCAAAAAGACGAGACCCGTCCCGAGGGAGCCGATCAGGATCCCCGTCAGGGCCGGCCCGCAGAGGCGCCCCAGGTTGAACGACAGGGCATTGAGGGCGACCGCCTTCGGCAGGTCGGACGGCGGCACGAGATCCGAGGCGAAGGCCCCGCGCGCGGGGGCATCGAAGGCCGTGACGATACCGAGCAGCAGCGCGAAGCCGTACACCTGCCAGAGCCGCACCGCGCCCGTCACGACCAACACCGCCAGGGCCAGGGCCAATACCCCCATGAGCCGCTGGGTTAGGGCCAAAAGCCGCCGCCGATCGCAACGATCGGCGGCCGGGCCGGTGAGCGGCAGAAGCAAGGCCTGGGGCGCAAACTGCAGCGCGGTCACAAGGCCCAGCGCCAAGGCGTTATGCGCGGTCAGGCGCGTCAGCACCAGCCAGTCCTGGGCGGTACGCTGCATCCAGGTGCCGAGATTCGACCCCAGGGCCGCGGCCGCCCAGATGCGGTAATCGCGCCGATAAAGCGCGCGCAAGACCGCGCGCGGGGGCGCGCCCGGCCCGCTCACCGGGCGCGCTGGGCGATAAGCCCGATGACCTCTTCCGTGGTGGCGGTCTCCCCCAGGCGCGGAAAGATCCGCTGCGCGCTGTTGTCGTGGGCCTCGCGGCTCATATCGGTCATGGCATCGAGGGCCAGCGTGACATGGAAGCCAAGCTCATGGGCCTGCCGCGCGGTCGATTCCACGCCGATGCTGGTGGCAATGCCCGCGATCACCACCTGGGTGACGCCGCGGACGCGCAAAAGGCCCTCGAGACCGGTCGCGGTGAAGGCCCCCCAGGTGCGCTTGCCGATACGATAATCCCCGGGCTGCGCGCCAAGCGCGGGCACGAGCTCATCCCAGTCGGACGGCCGGTCGGCAAAATTCCGCGACTGCTCGGTGCGACCGGGGGCGCCGCCATGGACGGTGACGAGCACCACCGGCAAGGCATGCGCCCGGAACTTTGCCGCGAGCCGGGCGGCGTGCGCCACCACCGCGTCGACGGGATGCGCCAACGGGAGCCCGACGATGCCCTTTTGCAGATCGATCACGATGAGCGCCGTCTCTTTATCCAATACTGTTGCTGTCACTGTCACACCTCCCTTGATGCCCTCGTTGCACAAACTCGCCGCTGCCGGCCGCGCCGAGGCGAATGCCCTGGCCGCGCATCGCCGTGTCGAATTCCTGAAAATACCGCATATCACTCGCCGGGAACGCGCGGTTGAGCGCCCGGCGCCTTTCGAAAAGCGCGATCGCCGAAGCCACCATCTTGGCCGGGAACGACAGCCGATCGCCCGCGCGCAGCGCCGCCAGGACCCAGCCGTAGGCCTCGTCGGCGCGCCGCACCGTATCCCCCGATCGCGACAGCGACTCCGGACGGAGACGATATTCGTGCAGGGATCGCGGGTAAAGATAAGCGCCGCCATGGCGGGCCATGATCGACAGGGTGAAGACCGCGTCTTCAGCAAACCTGAGGCATTCCGGGAAGCGCGCGCGGGCAACGACCCGCCGCTGGTAGACCGGCCAGAGGCTCTCGCTCACGCGCGCGAAGAATAGCCAGTCATGGTAGCCCTCGGCCGCGTCATGCCAACAGTCCGCGCCATACCCGGGTCCCGGGTACTCGCGAAACCGCGTGTTCGCGAGCGCGATGCCATGCGCGCGGGCCAAGGGCGCGAGGATGGCGAGCTTGTCCGGATACCAGACGTCGTCGCTGTCAAGAAACGTGACGAGCGGGTGGCGGGCGACATCGAGCCCGCGATTGCGGGCCACCGAGGGACCCGAGCCGCAGGCCTGCGTGCGCGCCTGAACGAGCCGCCGGTCGGTGGGCAACAACGCCCGGTAATCGACCCCGTCATCGGCGACCACGATCAATTCCCAGTGCGGGTAGGTCTGCGCCAGGACCGAATGCACGGCCGCGCCTATGCTCGCCTCGGCCCTGTAGGCTGGCATGACGACACTTACGGATAGAGGCCGTCCCATCTGCGCTCCCCGCGCACCCAGGCGCGCCGCGGTGCGCCAAGTCTAGCACGTTCGGGGCGGGGTCCCGACGTCCGCCGTCGCGGGCCTTCCGCTGGCGTCCTCGCTTACTATAATACGGATAGGGGATCGTGTTAGGAGGTGATCGTGACGCCGACTCTCTATCAGTTTTTTCATCGCCACATCCAGCATGGCTTTAAGCGCGCGGGTCTCGGGGAACCGGAGACCGTGGCCTATGTAAGCGACCTGCTCACCCGTTTCGCCCGCACCGACGCCCTCTACCCCCTCTACGACCACGAACAGCGCCCACTCACCACCCTCGTGCAGTTCCTCGCCGAACAAAGGGCCGCGCAAGACGAGGACCGCGCCCGCGAGATGATCGTCGCAACCCATCTCGCCGAGTATGCGCTGTTCATGAGCGGCTTCTTTCGTGAACGCCTGCGCTCGCGCGGGCAGCTGTCGTACTACACCGACCACGGGCGCAGCGCCTTCGCCCAGAGCGCCGACCTCGAGAAAAACACCGGACGGGCCCGGGTCTATTGGCGGCTGCAGCGCGATTTCGCGCGCGTCGCGGAGGCCGTGGACGATATCCGCCGCCACCGGCTGCCGCTTGCTTCCGAGACATGCATGGAGCGGCCGCTCGCCGCCCTGTGGCGCCAGTGAGCCGCTAGCGGCGCGCCCAGCGCCGCACCGCGGCGGCGTGGCGGCGGCTTACCGCGAGCCGCTTGTCAAGGCCCTTTAAGGTGACGTGCCAGGTGCCGCTCGTGTCCTTTTCGATGCCGCTGATGTGAGGGGTGGCGACCAGGGCGTTCCTGTGGATGCGCAGAAAGCTCTCGCCGAATTCGCGCTCGAGATTCACGAGCGAGTCCTCGATCAAATGCTCCTCGGTGGCGGTTCGCACCGTCACGTATTTGTTGTCGGCCAGGAAATACAAGACGTCCTGGACCGGGACCAGGCGGATGTTGCCGCGCAGATGCACGCTCAGATGGGTGCGCACCACCGGGGATTCCTGCGCCTGATTCAGGTCCTGGAGCTGCTGCAAGGTAAGCTTGCCGGCCTTGCTCAAGGCCTTGGCCAGGCGATCCTTGCGGATGGGCTTCAGGAGATAGTCGACGGCATTGACCTCGAAGGCGTCCAGGGCATGCTGGTCGTAGGCGGTGGTGAAGATCACGCCCGGCGGGGCATCGAGGCCCATGAGGTGCATGGCCGCCTCCAGACCGTCCATGCCGGGCATGCGAATGTCCATGAGCAGCACGTCGGGATTCAAGCGCTCGGTCTGGGCGATTGCCTCGCTGCCGTTCATGGCCTCGCCCACAACCGTATGCTCGCCGATCTCCCCCACCATCTCCCGCAACCTGTCGCGCGCCAGTTTCTCGTCGTCTACGATCAGGACCTTCATTGTGTCCCTCCTCTGTTCAGCCGGTGCCCCTGTCTCTCTCATCGTGAACTCTCCGCTAGGAATCGATCCCCCTGATTTCTGACAATTGGCATTTTTATTTTGACGTGATATTGATCGCCTTCCTCGAAGGTTT
>DAHWGZ010000154.1 GCA_027335965.1 Acidiferrobacter sp. | reverse complement strand
ATGCGCTGCTGGGCCGGCAAAAGCTCGACGAACTCCCCGAAATCGCCGCGCAAGGTCCCCCAGCCTTTCTGGATATGATGGATGAGGGAATGGGCCTTGTATTGGGTGAGGACGCCAATGCGCCGGATGCCCGAGTTCACGCAGTTGGACAGCGGGAAATCGATGACCCGGAACTTGCCTCCGAACGGCACCGCCGGTTTCGCGCGCCACATCGTCAGGTGTTTCAGGCGCGACCCGCGACCGCCGGCCAGGATGAGCGCCAGGGTGTTACGGGTGAGCTGGCTTACGAATCGGGGTGCCTGGTCCATCGACAGCGTTTCCTCGAGTTGTGGTGAAAGGACGGGCCCCATGACCCGGCATCGCCAACGGCCTTATGCCCGGCCGCGTCCTGGATGGCGCTCATCGGGGGCGCGCGTCAACCTCCGGCGCGCCGCGCCAGATAGCGGCTGATCAGGGTGCGTGTCGAGCTGTCGTGGGCGCCCTCGCCGTTGCCCTCGTGGATCTCGGAGGCGATGCGCCGCGCCAGCACCTTGCCAAGCTCCACCCCCCATTGATCGAAGGAATCGATGCCCCACACCACGCCCTGGGTAAACACGCTGTGTTCATAGAGCGCGATGAGCGCGCCCAGCACGCGGGGCGTCAAGGCCTCGCCCAGGACGATGGTGGTCGGACGATTGCCCTCGCACACCCGGAAGGGGATCTGCGAGGCCGGCACGCCCTCCTCGGCGAGCCGCGCCGCCGGGCGCCCAAAGGCCAGCGCCTCGGCCTGCGCGAAAAGGTTCGCCATCAACAGGTCGTGGTGGCCCGGCAGATCGATGGGCGAGCGGCAGAAACCGATCAGATCGCAGGGCACGGCCTTGGTCCCCTGGTGCAGCAGCTGATAGAACGAGTGCTGGGCATCGACCCCCGGCTCGCCCCATACGATCGCCCCGGTCTGATAGCTCACCGGCCGGCCGGCGAGATCGACGTGCTTGCCGTTGCTCTCCATCTGCAGCTGCTCGAGATAGGCCGGCAGGCGCGACAGGCCGTGCGCGTAGGGCAATATCGCCTGGGTCTCCATGCCGTGGAAATTGTTGTACCACACGGCGAGCATCCCCATGAGCACCGGCAGATTGTCCTCGAGCGGCGCCGACTGAAAGTGCTCATCCATGTCGCGGAATCCGGCGAGCATGGCCCGGAACTGCTCGGGCCCGACGGCGATCATGAGCGACAGGCCGACCGCCGAGCCGAGGGAATAACGCCCCCCGACCCAGTCCCAGAACACGAACATATGGGCGGTATCGATGCCGAAGCGCGCGACCTCCGCCGTGTTGGTCGAGACCGCGACGAAGTGCGCGGCCACCGCCTCCTCCGAACCAAGGCCCGCGACGCACCACTCGCGCGCGCTACGCGCGTTGGTCATGGTCTCCTCGGTCGTGAAGGTCTTGGAACATACGACGAAAAGGGTCTCCGCCGGATCCAGATCCGCGGTCGCGGCCCGCAACGCCTCGCCATCGACGTTGGCCACGAAACGCACGGCAATCGCCGGGTCGGCGAACGGCCGCAGCGCCTGGCAGGCCATCTCCGGGCCGAGGTAGGAGCCGCCGATGCCGATATTGATCACCGTGCGGATGCGCTTGCCGCTATATCCGGTCCACGCGCCGCTGCGCACCTTGTCGGCGAACACCGACATCTGCCCCAACACCTCATGGACGTCAGGGACGACGTCGTGGCCATCCACCTTGATCGCGATCTCGCGCGGGGCGCGCAGCGCCACATGCAGGACCGGCCGGTCCTCCGTGACATTGATGCGCTCGCCGCGGAACATGGCGTCGCGCCGCGCCTCGAGTCCGCGCGCGCGCGCCAGATCGCAGAGCAGCCGCAACGTCTCGCGCGTCACGCGGTTTTTGGAATAATCGAGATAAAGACCCGCTCCCTCGGCGGCCAGCGCCGTGCCGCGGCCCGGATCGGCCTCGAACAGGGCGCGCAAGGTCACATCCTTCACGGCCGAGAAATGGTCCTTCAGTGCCCGCCATTGGGCATTGCTCGCAAGCATCGCGACACCCTGTCCGGCGCCGTGCGCGCCATCGTCGCGCGCGCTATCCAATCGATCATCCAAGATCGTTCCTCCTCGTCGCGCCGACCGCTTCCGGTGGGCGGGCCCACCCCGTTCCCTGGAGCATCACGGCCGGAACGCGGCTATGGCTGTCGATAGACCCTAACGCGCCGCGCGGCCTCGCGCAAGTCCCGCCCGGTGGCCCGTGGCGGCGGCGGCGCGCGTCTTGTCATCAATCCTTCTCGACATGTCCACCAAATTGGTAGCGCATGGCGGCCAGCACCCGGTCGGCGAAATCCGCGTGTCCGCGCGAGCCGAACCGCGCGTACAAAGCCGCGGTGATGACCGGTGCCGGCACGCCCTCCTCGACCGCCGCCTGGACCGTCCAGCGGCCCTCGCCGGAATCGGCCACGCGGCCGACGAATCCGTCGAGCTCGGGGCTTTCGTGCAGGGCCGCGGCGGTGAGATCGAGCAACCACGAGCTGACCACGCTCCCGCGCCGCCAGAGTTCGGCGACCTCAGCCACAGGGAAATCGTACTGAAAATGCTCCGGATGCCGCAGGGGCGCGGTCTCCGCGTCCTCATCATGCGTGGCGGCCCCGACACCGGCGCCCTTCAGGATGTTGAGGCCCTCGGCATAGGCCGCCATGAGGCCGTATTCGATCCCGTTGTGGACCATCTTCACGAAATGGCCGGCGCCATGCGGTCCGCAGTGCAGATAGCCGAGCTCCGCCGAGCCCTGGCCCGCGGCGCGGCCCGGGGTCGGGGCGCTCGCGGCCGCCCCAGGCGCGAGCGCCCGGAACACCGGATCGAGCACCGGCATGACCGAGGACTCGCCGCCTATCATGAGGCAATAGCCGCGCTCGCGGCCCCATACGCCGCCGCTCGTGCCGACATCGACGTAATGGAGGCCCCGGGGGGCGAGCTCGCCTGCGCGGCGGATATCATCCTGGTAAAACGAATTCCCGCCATCGACGACGACGTCGCCTGGGTGGAGCAGGGGCACGAGTTCGGCCAGCAGGGCATCCACGGTGGCGGCCGGCACCATGCACCATACGACGCGCGGGGCGGGGAGCTTCGCGACCAGCTCGGCCAGCGTATAGGCGCCAAGCCCGCCCTTGGCCGTGAAGTCGTCCACCGTGGCGCGCTTTCGGGCATGGCCCACGACCTCGTGCCCGGCATGCCTCAAGCGTTGCGCCATGTTGGCGCCCATGCGCCCCAAGCCGATCATTCCTATACGCATCCCCTTCCCTCCCCTCGCCGCTGGCCTCGATCGGCCGCCAGCACACTGACCGCCCCCTTTAGGGCACACTAACGGCTCGCGTGGGGATTTTCCAGGGCCCCAACGCGCGCTGCCGTGGCCTATGCGTTAACATTGGGGGCGTGGGCTCGAAATCACAACGACCAGGGACAAGGGGGCCTCGCGGTTATGCCAGACAGCGATCTTTTGCTCATAGCCGACATCGGCGGCACCAAGACCGATGTCCTCGTCGTGTCGGCGTCGGCCGGGGTTGCGCGGCCGCTCGCGCGCGCCCGCCTGAAAAGCGCCGAATATCCGGACCTGAAGACCCTGTTGAACGAATTTCTCGCGACCGCCGGCGTCGTGGTGAGACACGCCTGTCTGGCGGTCGCGGGTCCTGTCATAAACGGCCGCGCGCACCTCACCAACCTCCCCTGGGAGGTCGACGGCGCGGCGCTCTGCGGGGCGCTCGCGTTCACCTCGGTCGATGTCCTGAATGATCTCGCCGCCATCGCCCATGCGATCCCGGTCCTGCAGGCCGCCGACGTCAAGGTCCTGAACGAAGGCCGTGCGCCCGACGCCGCCACCAAGGCCGTCATCGCCCCCGGGACCGGCCTTGGCGAGGCGTTTCTGGTGTGGGACGGCGAACGGTACCGGCCCCAGCCCTCGGAGGGCGGCCACACCGACTTCGCGCCGCCCACCGCCGCACTCGCCGACCTCGTCCCCTATCTGCGGCGCCGCTACGACCATGTGAGCTACGAACTGGTGTGCTCGGGCATCGGCATCCCGCGGCTCTATGAATTCCTGCGCGACCAGGACCCGGCGCGCGAGGACCCAAAGCTCGCGGCGGCGTTGGCCGCGAGCGCGGATCACACGCCGCTCATCCTCGCCGCCGCGCTGAGCGCCGATGCGCCCTGCCCGATATGCCGCGCGGTGGTCGATGCCTTCCTCACCATCCTCGCCGCCGAGGCCGGCAACCTCGCCCTCAAGGTCTTTGCCTTGGGCGGCATCTCGATCGCGGGCGGCATCCCCCCGCGACTCCTGCCGCTCCTAGACGAGCGCCGGTTCGTGGCGAACTTCTGCGCGAAGGGGCGCTTCTCGCAGCTGCTCGCGCGGATCCCCGTACAGGTGGTCATCAATCCCGACGCCACGCTGATGGGCACCGCGACC
>DAHWGZ010000153.1 GCA_027335965.1 Acidiferrobacter sp. | reverse complement strand
GACCTCTACCGCCCGGCGGCGCGCGGCTTCGAGGCGATATGGGCATGGACCGCGGCCATGCGCCCGCGGCGCATCGCCGTCTCGCTTTTCTGCGTGCTCGCCACGCTCATCGTGCTGCTTGCGCTGGCGCCATGATGACGCGCCTTTTCATGCGCCAAGCGGTGCAGATCCTGTTTGTCACGGCCATGGCCCCGTTGCTGGCCGGCTGGATCCGCCAATGCCGGGCCTGGCTTGCCAACCGCGCCGGCGCCGGTCTTCTGCAGCCCTACCGCGAGATTTCAAGGCTCCTGCGCAAGCAGCCGGTCGTGCCGCACGAGGCCTCGGCGCTCTTTGTCGCGACACCCTATATCACGTTCACGACCATGGTGGTGGCAAGCGCGCTGGTGCCCATGATCACGACCCGCCTGCCGCTCGCCGGCGCGGCCGACGCCGTGGTGCTGGCCGGCGTTTTTTCGTTGGCGCGGATCTTCGCGGCGCTCGCCGCCATGGACCTCGGCACCGGTTTCGGCAGCATGGGGGCGCGACGCGCGATGCTCGTCGGTTTTCTTGCGGAACCCGCGCTGCTCATGGTGCTCTTCACGCCGGCCTTGATCAGCGGCTCCACCTCCCTTGTCGTCATCGTTCGCCAACTCGCCCGCCACGGCGTCATCCTGTATCCGAGCATGGCGTTCGCGGCCGCCGCCTATGTCATGGTAACGCTTGCCGAAAACGCGCGGCTGCCGGTCGACAATCCCGACACCCATCTCGAGCTCACGATGATCCATGAGGCCCTGAGCCTCGAATACTCCGGCCGCTACCTGGCGCTCGTCGAGTGGGGCGCCGCCATCAAGCTGTTCGTCTACATCGGCATCGGCGCCGCGCTGTTTTTTCCATGGGGCATCGCCCAAGGCGCGAGCGCTGTCGGCCTTGCGACCGCCTATGCGCTTTTGAGCGCGAAGCTCGCCTGCGCCGGCGCCGGATTGGCCGTGATCGAGACCCTGTTCGCCAAGTTGCGCCTGTTCCGGGTCCCCGAATTCCTGGGCACCGCCTTCTTGCTCGCAGTCCTGGGTCTCCTCATGCGTTATCTCTTCGGACATTGATGTCATGACGCCCTTGGCCGCGCCCATCAACCTGCTTGCCGCGCTGTTTCTGCTGGCGGTCTTCGCCATGCTCTCGCAGCGGCGGCTTGCCAATCTCATCACCCTTTACGCCTGGCAAGGCACGATCCTGACCCTCAGTATCGCGCTCGCGGCCTATGCGACGCACAGCGCCCACCTCTATGCGTCGGCGTTGTTGAACGGCCTGCTGAAGATCGTGCTCGTCCCCACCCTGCTGCGCCGCCTCGCGCGCAGGCTCGATGTGCAATGGGACCGGGAAAGCCTCGTGCAGGTCTCGACCGTCATGCTGATTGGGCTTGGGCTCGTGATCTTTGCCTTCAATGCCGCGCTCCCGATCGCGGCCGCGGGACACGACATCCATCACGCGATCAT
Source organism: Acidiferrobacter sp. (assembly GCA_027335965.1). The sequence goes on along the minus strand of DAHWGZ010000153.1, from coordinate 2,989 downwards.
CGGCATTGCCCTTGCCGGTACTCTTTTGTCGCTGCTCATGATGATCCTGCGCGCCACCGCCTTGTCGCAGGTGATCGGCTTTCTGGCCATGGAAAACAGCCTCATATTCGCCGCCACCAGCGTCGCGTACGGCATGCCCATGGTCATCGAGTTTGGCATCGCCCTGGACGTGATCGTCGGGGTTTTCATCCTGGGGGTGTTCTTTTTCCATATCCGGGAGCAATTCGACAGTCTCGATATCGATCGCATCGAGAGGCGGGAGGAGTCGCGGTGATACTGTTGTCGATGGTCTTGATCCCTCTTGCGGGCGCCGTCTTGCTGGGCGTCCTGGGCCCCCGGAACGCGGGATTTTGGGGCAACATCGCCGTGAGCGCCGCCACCTTGTGCGCGGCGGTGTTCATGACCGTCCGGATGCTGCACGATGGCCCGTTCGCGGCCTGCCATCATGAACTTTTCGTGGATCCGTTGAACGTATTTCTGGTGGATTTGACGGCACTCGTGGCGCTGTCTGCGGCTGTGTTCAGCCGCACCTATATGCGCGCCGAGGTGCGCCTGGGCCATTTGAATCCGGCGCGCCTGGGCGTCTACCACGCCATGTATCAGGTCTTTGTCTCGAGCATGCTGCTGGCCCTCACCAGCAACAACATCGGTGTCCTGTGGATCGCCATGGAGGGCGCGACCTTGAGCACGGCGTTGCTCGTCGGCCTCTACCGCACGCCATCAGGGCTCGAGGCGGCCTGGAAATATTTCATATTGTGCGGCGTCGGGATCGCGCTTGCGCTGCTCGGGACGATCATGGTCTATTTTGCCGCCCATTCGGTCCTGGGCGCGCACCAGGCGCTTCTCTGGACGCGCCTCTATGGAGTCCGCGACCGGCTCAATCCGGCGATCATGACGATCGCATTCGTGTTCTTGATAGCGGGCTACGGGACCAAGGTCGGGCTCGTGCCATTTCACGCGTGGCTGCCGGACGCGCACGCCGAGGGTCCGACCCCGATCTCGGCGGTGCTGTCGGGCCTGCTGTTGAACGTGGCGCTATACGCCATCGTGCGTTTCAAGGCGCTCGCCTCCGCGCACGGCGTGATGCATTGGCCGGGGCGGCTTTTGATCGGCTTCGGGTTGGCATCGGTCTTGTTCGGGGCCTTTTCCTTGGGGGGGCAGCGCGATTTGAAGCGGCTGTTTTCCTACTCATCGATCGAACACATGGGTCTTGCCACGTTCGCGTTCGGCCTGGGCGGTCCGCTCGCGACCTTCGCGGCCCTGCTGCACATGACCGCGCACTCGCTCACCAAGTCCTCGGTGTTCTTTGCAAGCGGCGAGGTGGCGCAGAGCGAGGGCACCAAGGATATGGACCGCATCACAGGCCTCATGGATCGCGATCCGGCGCTCGGCTGGACGTTCATGGGAAGCGCTCTCGCCATCCTCGGGACCCCGCCCTTCGGGATCTTCGCGAGCGAGTTCCTGATCCTGGTCGCCGCCGTGCGCAGGGCCCCCTGGTCGGTACCGCTCTTGATTCTCGCGCTGGGCGTGGCCTTCGCCGCGATCTTTCGGCGCACCCAGGCGATGGTGTTTGGCTCGGCGGCCCGCCCGCGGATGCCGACATCGCCGGCGCTGCCGGTGCCGCTCGCGCATCTCCTGCTGGTGCTGGCGCTGGGGCTTGCCATGCCCCCGCTATTGGCCGCCTGGTATGCGCAGGCCGCGCGCTTGATAGCGCCGTGATGAACGAGGAATAGATCATGCCATGCGACGATCTTCGCCCCGACGTGGCCTGGGCGCGGTTGCCCGGCCCCTTGCCAGCGGCCCACGCCTGGGTCGACGATGCGTCGTGGCGCGCGCTGGCGGCTCGGTGGCGCGACGAGGACGGACGGTTGGCCGCGCTGTGGGGCAGCGATGAGCGTCCGGCGGGCCTTGGGTTTCTCGTCCACGCCGTCGTCATCCGGGGCGGCGCGTGGCGTTGGATGAGTCTTGCGGCTGGCCACGACAATCCGCGCTTTCCCGCGTTGAGCAAGCTGTTCCCGGCGGCGGCGCGCCAGGAGCGCGCGCTTTTCGATCTCCTCGGAATATCATGCGATGCCGGCGATACCCGGTCATGGCTGCGTCATGAGGCCTGGGGACCCGCGGAGTTTCCGTTGCGCCGCGATTTTGCCGAAGGCGCGCCTCATATGGGCCCCGCCCGTCCCTACCCCTTCATTCCCGTGCGCGGGAGCGGTGTCCACGAGCTCGCGGTCGGGCCCATCCATGCCGGCACGATAGAGCCGGGACATTTCCGCTTTTCCGTGGTGGGCGACGAGATCCTGCGCCTCGAGGAGCGACTCGGCTATACCCACAAGGGCGTTGCCAAGCGCCTCGAGGAGATGCCGCTCGCCGAGGGGGGGCGGCTGGCCGGCCGCATCTGCGCCGATAGCACCGCCGCCTATGCCGGTGCCTATGCCATGGCCGTCGAGGCGGTGAGCGCGTGCACGGTCCCGCCCCGGGCGCTGTGGTTGCGTGCCTTGCTGTGGGAGCGTGAACGCGTCGCAAACCACCTGGGCGATCTCGGCGCGCTCGCCCAGGACGGCGGGCTCGCATTTGGCCACACGCAGTTCGGTCTCCTGAAGGAGCGATGGCTCCAGACGCATGGGCGGCTTTTCGGTCATCGCTATCTGATGGACGTGATCATCCCGGGCGGCGTGGCCGGCGATCTCGATCTTGCGGCGATCGCCCTCCTCGACGGCGAGTGCGTCACCCTCCATCAGGCCACGCGCGGCCTTCAGAACATCATGGACGATCATGCCGGCCTGCAGGAGCGCTTCCTCGGGACCGGGCGCCTCGACGAGACCCGGGCGCGGGCCCTGGGGGCCGTGGGTCTTGCCGCGCGCGCGAGCGGGATTGACGCTGACCTGCGGGTATTTTCGCCGTCACCGCCTTACGACACGCTGAAGACGCGGCTTTCGACGCGCGCCGGGGGTGATGTCGCCGCGCGCGTCGCGGTGCGCTTCGATGAGATCTA
>DAHWGZ010000152.1 GCA_027335965.1 Acidiferrobacter sp. | reverse complement strand
GACCACCGATATCTTGATCTCGGATGTCGATATCATCTGGATATTAATGCCTTCTTCGCCCAATACCCGAAACATCGTGCTAGCGATCCCGGCGTGCGAACGCATGCCCACGCCTACCACCGAGATCTTGGCAATGCGCTCATCGCCGCGCACCTCGCGGGCCTTGAGGGCGCTGGCGGTCTTCTCCAGAATCTCGCGGGCCTGACGGTAATCGCCGCGCGGGACGGTGAACGTGAAGTCGGTGGTCTTATCCGCCCCGACGTTCTGGATGATCATGTCGACGTTGATGTTCGCGCAGGCCACGTCGCCTACGATCCGGTAAGCGACACCAGGCTCGTCTGGCACGCCCTTGATCGTGAGCTTGGCCTCATCCCGACTGAAGGCGATCCCCGATATCAGCGCCTGCTCCATCTTGGATTCCTCGTAAGTGATTAATGTTCCAGGGCCATCATCGAAGGACGACAGGACCCGCAGGGGCACGTGATACTTGCCAGCGAACTCGACCGACCGAATCTGCAGAACCTTGGCGCCAAGGCTCGCGAGTTCCAGCATCTCCTCGACGGTGATGCGTTCGAGCCGCCGCGCCTGCGGACAGACGCGCGGATCCGTCGTATACACACCGTCCACATCGGTATAGATCTGGCATTCATCGGCCTTGAGGGCCGCGGCCATGGCCACCGCCGTGGTATCCGACCCTCCGCGCCCCAGGGTTGTGATATTGCCCTCTTCGTCCACCCCCTGAAATCCGGCGATCACGACCACCCGGCCGGAGGCCAGGTCCTGGCGCACGCGCCCATCGTCGATCGCGGTAATGCGCGCCTTGCCATGCACGCTGTCGGTACGGATATGGACCTGCGCGCCCGTGTAGGACTTGGCCGGACAGCCGAGTTCCTCCAAGGCCATGCTGAGGAGCGCAATCGTGACCTGTTCGCCGGTGGCGAGCAGCACATCGACCTCGCGCGCCGGGGCATTGGGGTGAATGGCGCGGGCCATGGCCAGCAGGCGGTTGGTCTCGCCGCTCATGGCCGACACCACTACCACCATGTCATGGCCGCGGGCGTGCTCCGCCGCCACGCGCTTTGCGACCGCCTGGATGCGCTCCACGGTCCCGACCGAGGTGCCGCCGTACTTCTGCACGAGCAAGGGCATAATTTGAGGGTCTGGCATGAGAAAGACGCGAAGATTACCGCGCCCTTCCCTACGTGTAAACGAAAACCCCGCTCTAAACCAAGCGGGAGCGCAAGAATGCCCGCGCCGCCTCCAGGGCTTGATCCACGGCGCCCGTCTCGGCCCCGCCCGCCTGGGCGAGTTCGGGACGGCCGCCACCCTTGCCGCCGAGCACGCGCGCCGCCTCGTTCACGAGGTCGATGGCATTCACGCGCGCCACGACCTCCGGGGTGACGCCGGCGATCAGCGTGACCCGCCCGCCGGTGACCGAGGCCAGCAGGATGGCCGCCGGGCGCAACTCGCCCTTCAGGCGATCCATGGCCTCGCGCAGGGCCTTCACATCGCCGTCGAGGCGTCCCACCAGGGCCTTCACTCCGCCCTGCAAGACGGCCTCGGCCGCCAGATTGCGGCTCGCCGCAAGTCCGGCCTTGGCGCGGGCCTGCTCGATCTCCTTTTCCAGGACCTCGACGCGCGCCTTCGTGCGCTGCGCCTTGTCCACCAGATCCTCGCGTGTCGCCCCCAGGGCCTGCGCGGCCTCGCTCACCCGCGCCTCGAGCGCTCGCACGTAGTCGAGCGCGGCCTGGCCGGTCACCGCCTCGACGCGCCGCACGCCGGAGCCCACCGCGGTCTCGGACACGATCTTGAAAAATCCGATGTCGCCGGTACGGTTGACATGGGTGCCGCCACACAGCTCGGTCGAGTACCCGCCCATGGTCACCACACGGACCTCCTCGCCGTACTTTTCCCCAAAGAGCGCCATGGCCCCGCCACTCACCGCGTCATTGAGCGCCATGTGCGCGATCGCGACCTCGCTATTGGCGCGAATCGCCTCGTTCACCGACTGCTCGACCGCCACGATCTCGTCGGCGCTCAGCGCCTGGCCATGACTGAAGTCAAAGCGCAGGCGCTCGGGGCCGACGAGCGAGCCGCGCTGCGTCACATGCGCGCCGAGAATGCGCCGTAGCGCGGCATGCAGGAGGTGGGTGGCCGAGTGGTGCGCGGCGGTCGCCACGCGCCGCGAGGCGCTCACGACCGCGGTGAGCTCGTCACCGACCCGCAGGGTCCCCTCGGTCACCCGACCGACATGCGCGAAACCCTTGCGGGTGTCCTCGACCACGAACCGCGCATCGCCGCCCAGGAGCAGGCCCTGATCGCCGACCTGCCCCCCGGACTCGGCATAGAACGGGGTCCGGTCCAGAAACACCACCCCCTCATCGCCCGGCGACAGCCACGGAACGGTGCGCCCCTCGGCGGCGAGCGCGCGAATGCGCGCCGACACCGAGACTTCCTCATAGCCGCAAAACTCCGTCTCGCCGGCCACGACCACCTCATCGCCACGGAAGCTCTGGGCGGCGCGCGCGCGGGTCCTTTGCGCGCCCATCTCCCGCTCGAACCCGGCCATATCGATGGACAGCCCGCGCTCGCGGGCGATATCGGCGGTGAGGTCGGCGGGAAAGCCATAGGTATCATAGAGCCGAAAGACCGTCGCGCCCGCGATGACGCCACCCGCGACAAGCCCGGCAATGTCCTGCTCCAGGAGCTTCAGGCCCTGCGCCAGCGTCTCCGCAAAGCGCTCCTCCTCCTGCTTCAACACGGCCTCCACGTGAGGCTGGTCGCGCGCGAGCTCCGGGTAGGCCTCGCCCATTTCGCGGATCAAGGGGGCGACGAGGCGATAGAAGAACGGCCCGGTGGCGCCCAGGCGATGGCCATGGCGCAGCGCCCGACGCACGATCCGCCGCAACACGTAGCCGCGCCCCTCGTTGCCCGGCACGACGCCGTCGGTCACGAGGAAGGCGGCGGCGCGGATATGATCGGCGATCACGTTCAGGGACTTGTCATGCAACTCATTCAGCTCCAGGACCTCCCCGACCGCCCGGATCAATCCCTGAAAGAGATCGATGTCGTAATTGCTCGTCACCTTCTGCATGACCGCGGCCATGCGCTCAAGCCCCATGCCGGTATCCACCGAGGGCTTGGGCAGCGGATTGAGCCGCCCCTCGCGGTCGCGATCGAACTGCATGAACACGAGATTCCAGATCTCGACATAACGGTCGCCGTCGGCCTCGGCGGTCCCAGGCGGGCCTCCGGCGATCCCCGGACCATGATCGTAGAAGATCTCCGAACACGGCCCGCACGGACCGGTATCGCCCATGGACCAGAAGTTGTCGGCCTCGCCGATGCGGCTAAGGCGCGCCGGGTCCACCCCGATCTCGTCTAGCCAGATGCGCGCGGCCTCGTCATCGCCCTCGAAGACCGTCACCCACAGGCGCTCCGCCGGCAGGCCCATCTCGCCGGTCAGGAACTCCCAGGCATAACGGATGGCATCGCGCTTGAAATAATCCCCGAAGCTGAAATTCCCCAGCATCTCGAAGAACGTGTGATGGCGCGCGGTATAGCCGACGTTCTCGAGGTCATTGTGTTTGCCGCCGGCGCGCAGGCAGCGCTGCGCGCTGGCGGCGCGCGTGTAGGGACGCCGGTCGCGACCGAGGAACACGTCCTTGAACTGCACCATCCCGGCGTTGGTAAAGAGCAGGCTCTGATCGTTGGCCGGCACGAGCGAACTGCTCGCCACCACCTCGTGGCCGTGACGCGCAAAAAACTGCAAGAAACGATTACGGATCTCGGTGCTCTTCATGGTGTGCTATGGTGTGCTCGGTTGTCGTTATCGGGTCAGTCTTGCTGCGCATCCACCGCAAAAATAATATCTTCGTGGCGAAAGCCTCGCGCCTGCAGGAAACGCGCCTGGCGCGCGCGCTCGCGGCGATCCTCCGGGATCGCCATCCCAAAGCGCTTGGTGCGCGCAGCCGCCGCCCGCGCGGCCCATGCCCCCTCTTCCGGGGCGAGTGCCGCGGCTATGATCTCGGCCGACACCCCCTTGGCTCTCAACTCCACCACGATACGCACAGGCCCCATCCCCTGGGCGACGCGCCCGCGGACCCGTTCGGCCGCGTAGCGTTCATCGGAAAGCGCCCGGCTGGCGGCGAGCTCGGCGGCGGCGTCTGCCGCCTCGGCGGCGCTATAACCCCGTCGACACAGGCGCTCGATCAATTCCTGCCGGCTATAATCGCGCCGCGCAAGCAGCGCCAGGCCATAGCGACTCGCAGGCTCACGCCCTGCATTCACACATCATCCCCGCCATCAGGCACCAGGTCATCGCCCGATGTCCCCGCGGGTTTGGTCATGAACGATGCCCGGAGCTTCGCCTCCAGATCCGCGGCAATGGTCGGGTTGTCGCGCAGATACTGACGCGCATTGTCCTTGCCCTGGCCTATGCGCTCGCCTCCATACGAGTAC
>DAHWGZ010000151.1 GCA_027335965.1 Acidiferrobacter sp. | reverse complement strand
CAGACGCCGAGCGATGGCGCAAGCGCCGCCGCCAAGCTACTCGGTGATTCCCACGCCATGCGCGAGGTCCGCGCCCTGATCGAGCGCTTGGCACGCGGACAGGCGCCAGTATACATCTCCGGCGAGTCGGGCACCGGCAAGGAGCTCGCCGCGCGCCTCATCCACGATCTCGGACCACGCGCAGGCGGCCCGTTCGTGGCCGTCAACTGTGGGGCGATACCCGAGCAACTGATGGAAAGCGAGTTCTTCGGCCACAAGAAGGGCAGCTTCACCGGCGCCTTCAGCGATAAAGACGGTCTTTTCAAGACGGCCAGTGGGGGCACCTTGTTCCTAGACGAGGTCGGTGATCTGCCGGTGCCCATGCAGGTGAAACTATTGCGCGCCATCCAGGAGAAGGCGGTGCGCCCGGTCGGCAGCCAACAGGAGGTGGCGGTGGACGTGCGCATCCTGTCGGCGACCCACAAAAACCTCCACGAGCTGGTGCGCACCGGCGCGTTCCGCCAGGACCTCTACTACCGCCTGAACGTCATCGAACTCGTGATCCCGCCGCTGCGCGAACGCGCCGAGGACATCCCGACACTCGCCGCGCACCTCGCCGCCAAACTGAGCATGGGTCGTCCCTTGCCGCTTACCCCCGCGGCGCTCGCGACACTAAAGAGATACCCCTTCCCCGGCAACGTCCGCGAACTCGAGAACATCATGGAGCGCGCGCTGACTCTGTGCGAGAGCGGCGAAATCGACGTGGCGGACCTCCGTCTGCCCGGGCATGACGCCCTGGGACTCACCGACAGGCTTGCCGAACCCGAGACCTCGCCACTTGAAACCGCCGACTATACGGGCGAACGCTCGCTCGATGAGCACCTGGCGCAGGTCGAGCGCGCGGCCATCGAAAAGGCCCTGCGCGACACCAACCAGAACAAGACCGCCGCCGCCCGCGAGCTCGGCATTACCTTCCGCGCCCTGCGCTATAAGCTCGAAAAGCTCGGCATCGAATAGCCAAAAACCCCACCCCCTGACATCTTGCGCGCCCGCGCCCTGACCCGCCGCCGTATGCAGGGGCCATCCCCTACAACAATTGCCGCCAGCCGGCCGGCCCCTCGACCGGCGGACCCGCTGTCTTATCCGCGGCCGGAAGGGCCGGTGGGCCACCACCGTTAGGGCCCGTGCCCGTGCCCGTGCCCGTGCCTGCACCCGTGCCCGGCAATGAAGGTGGCGCCCCCATGGAGGACGCCACCTGGATACGCATCTGGCCATCAAAGATGGCGAGCGAAGGAGTATAGGCGGTCCCATCGCCCACGAGGATCGGCCCAGTAATGAAATTGCCCTGCGCATTCTGATAGGTGTTGTCGGGGAATGCGCCGGCCCCTAACTGGTAAAGATAGAGATAGGCCGTGGGCGCCGCACAGGCGTTTGTCGAGGTACTGGCCGGCGGCACGGTGACTGGCAGCATCACCGCGCCATTTACGATGAGCGCGCTGCTTGTGATCGCCGAACCCGTCGGCAAGGCGGCAATCGCCGGATCAGGGACATAAGTCCCCGTGGTCGCATCCCATAAGTCACCACCGGCACTCGGACTTGCGCTCACCATGGTCGTCCATAGGGGTTGCCAACCTGACGAGCCGTTTTCGAGCAGCGTCAGGCGAGTTGCCGACTGCAGCCGCAGGTACTCGATGCCATTATAGATCGCCCCACCGATGGCCGTCAGCGATGACGCGCCGCCCGAGCTCGTCGCCGAAGTCCCGAAATTCGCCGCCACCGCCGAGTTGCTCGAGGTGTCATTCAGGGCCGTCCATGTACCGCTCGACGCGAAGTTCGAAAGGGCCCCGTTGGTCGTGAAGGCCGGGGCCTCCCATACATTGGACGAGCCATCACCCACGAACATATTGCCATTAAAGTCGATATAGGGCTGGGTGCTGGCCATGAACGGCAACGTATAGCTCGTGCTTGCGCCCGTGCCGACGTCGGTCACCACCAAACTGCTCGTCACCGTGGTCCCGCTCGTGACCGTAAGCACGGTTGCCAGATAGGCCGTCCCCGAGGATGGTGTTGGCCGAAACACGATTGGCGTGGTACCGGGATTGGGCTCGGTCGCGTTCGCGGTGTCGACCTCCCAGGCCTCGCTATTCAAAGTCGCAGCCGTCGTCGTAGTAGAGGCGGTGTTGGGCGGCGCATCGGTCAACTGCAGACCATACTGGACCATCCCCTGCCCGGCCACTCCGACGATATAGGTCCACCAGTTGCCGTTGGCATCCTGGGCGTCGACCGCGCGCACCCCACCCCCCATGTTGGAGTTCTGCCAGAAGGTCGAGTAATCCTGCAGGTACTGCAGCATGATCCGCGGGATCCATCCCCACACCAGGGCGCCAGTATTGGCGTCAGCTGCGTACACGAAGCCGTCGTTGTCGCCGAACAGGACGATCGGCTCGCGTCCCTGCTCGTTCTGCGCATAGGCCTCGTAGCTTGGGTCGCTCAAGAGGCCGCCGTTGCTAGGCGGCCCGACATATACCGGCGGCATCGAGGCCGTCATGCCCCAATACCAGGAACTGGCGCGCCCACCCAGATAGGCGCCACTATTGTAGGAAGGATCGATGGTGTAATTGATGATATCGCCGACTGTGAGGCCCGACGGCAAGGTACCGAACGCGCTGCTGTTCGCGGCATTATTGAGGCTCGTGAGTGCCGCGATCGGTCCGATGGTGGCCGGCGCGACCGGCGCGCCCGTTGAATAAAGGTCGGTCGACCGCAAAGTACTGTTCTGGGAAGTCGTGGCCGTATTCCCGAGCTGTCCCTCGATGTCCCAGGACGGGGTCGTGCTGACGTTGCCGTTCGCTTGGACCGGAAACGCGACCAAGTCCCCCTCACCGAGACTCGGGGTGCTCGTCACAGTGTATTGCAGAGAATTCACCCCAAGGCTTACGTTCGAGCCGCCGTTGGCCGCAAACACCTGGGACTCGATGCTATTTAGGATGGCTGCGAAGGCCTGCTGAAACTGCGCCGGACTCTGGGCACTGTAGGGCAGCACGGGCTGGCTCGCGGTCCCCCCTTGGCCGGCGGTCGCCAATTGTTCGAGGACGCTATAACCGGCCTGCGCCTCGGCGGAACACGACGAATTGGCCGAGGGCGGGCAATTGATGTTGGGGCCAATACCGAGAACATAAGTGTGGATGCTACCGACCCCGCCAGCACTATTGTTGTAAAGATTTTTGACGGCGGTAATCGCCTCATTGACGGCATTGTCGTTCGACTGTGACTCCTTATAAGTGCTGGCCGCGGCACTCCCAAGGGGCGGATAGACATGCCCCTGCAATCCCATGGTCGGCTGCCCATCAGTGATCAGGATCACGTATTTGGGGGCACACGCCGGCTGTGGCCCGCTAGCGCCGGTAAAATATTCGAGCGCGCTCTGCAAGGCGCCGGCCATCGGAGCATATTCGGAATCAGCGACAATGCTCGTCCCCGCTGGAAACTGCTCGGGCATCAAATCGGTATTAAACTGGCTCAATACGGAACTGAACGACCCCACCGAGATCAGCAGGTTGCCCTGCCCCATCTGCGTGACGCCCGTATAACCGGCATAGGGGGTGGTGGTCGCTGCAATGTCCTCATTGGTCACCGGCGGGGCGTCATAGGCCTCGCCACGCTCCCCATACCAGACCTCGCCGCTATAAGGTGCGTAGCCGGCACTGGTGGGCGCGGTCTCGAAGACCCCTCCGGTCGAGCGCAAATACTTTTCCCACAAAGGGGCACGGTTGACGATCTGATCCTCGTATTGAGTGAGCGTATAGTTCGGCGGATAGGGCTTTGGACCATCGTAGGTCAGGATATTGGCGGCGTGACCGGGAGCGGCATACAAAACGTCATTGATCTGCGGATCATCGGAGGTGGCGTTGATGTAGAGATACTCGCTGCTCGCAAGGGCCGCGCCCATGACCTTCTCGATGCTCGTGCAGGCGCTGGACGCCACGCCATCGCAGGGGTTGTAGGCCGCTACCGGGTCGGCGGCCAACGGCGAGGTTAGGGTATTGCCATAACCGAAGGCACCATACCGCGTGACCGCCCCGCTGCTATTTAGGGTGTTGTTGTTGCTCATGTAATACACCCAGGTGTCATAGAGGCTCGGCGCTTTGGCCGTCGCGTAGTCCATCAGGCCGACCTGGAAGGCGTTGCTATTCGAGGGGTTGTTGAACTCCGAAAGCAGGCTTTGCTCGGCGATATTGATCATCGACTCCGAATTATCCTGCAGGACACCACCGACCTTGACCGTATAGGGCGCCGAACCGGATGGACAGGTATCGCCGTTGCTTGCGTTGCCACTCGCGCGCGGACTATAGCCGCTTGCGACCGAATAACACACGGGGGATGGCCAAGCGAGCGGCGGGACGGCAGTCGGCGCGAGCGGCCCGGCATTGGCCGCAACCGTCCCCGACCCGGACATGATGGCCCCCTGGAGATCGCCGGCCATGCCCTGGGA
>DAHWGZ010000150.1 GCA_027335965.1 Acidiferrobacter sp. | reverse complement strand
CGCAGCACCAGGGTGACGCCTGAGAGGGCATCGTCCAGGGCGTTGGCAAAGAAAAACATCGCCTCGCCCTGGGCGCGACGCACGACGAAATCCCCAAGGAGGCTGGTGGCCACACGCTGCGGGCCGCGCACGACATCGCAGAACGTCACCTCCTGCCCCGGCGGGACCCGAAAACGCCATACCGCCGCCCCTCCCGCGGCCACCCGGGCCAGCGCCGCGGCCGGATCGAGCGCCGCGCATCGCCCGCCATAGCGCGGCGGCAGCCCCCGGGCGCGCTGGCCCGCGCGCTCCGCGGCGAGCTCCGCCTCGGTGCAGAAACAGGGGTAAGCGCGGCCTTCGCCGGCCAGGCGCTGCAGATGGCTGTCATAGACGGAGGCGCGCTCCGACTGGCGCCAGCTGGCCGCCTCGTCCATGTAGGCCCCGAACCCCAGCCACTCGAGATCGGCGCGCAGCGCGGCTTCGAATGCCGGACTCACGCGCGCGCGGTCGCTATCCTCGATGCGCAACAGGAATCGTCCGTCGGGCAGGGCGGCAAGCAGGCTAAAGAGCGCGGTGCGCGCGTTGCCGAGGTGCAGAAGCCCGCTCGGGCTTGGGGCGAAACGGGTCGTGGGGGCGTTCATCCCGCCATGATAACGCGTCATTGCCCTGACCCGCCAAGTCGGCGACAATGCGCGAAACTTCACAGAGGATATCCCCATGGTGCACCTCGAGACCAACAAGGGCGTGATCGTGCTCGATCTCAATGCCGACAAGGCGCCAAAGACCGTCGCCAACTTCCTGGCCTACGCCCGCGAGGGATTCTTCACGGACACGATTTTCCATCGGGTCATAGACGGCTTCATGATCCAGGGAGGCGGTTTCGAGGCGGGCATGCAGCAGAAACCCACTCGCCCGCCCATCGATAACGAGGCCAACAATGGGCTGCGCAACGCGCGTGGCACGATTGCCATGGCGCGCACCAGCGATCCGCACTCGGCCACGAGCCAGTTCTTCATCAACGTCGCCGACAACGACTTCCTGAACTTCACCGCCCCCACCCCGACCGGCTGGGGCTATTGCGTGTTCGGACGGGTGAGCGAGGGCATGGATGTGGTCGACGCCATCAAGGGCACCGCCACCACCAGCCGCGGCGGGCACCAGGACGTGCCGGTGAACGACATCATCATCACCAGCGTGCGCCTAGACTAGAACACGTGAAGCCCCAGGCTTTCATTGCCGATCTGCACCTTACGGCGCAGCGGCCGGAGGCGATCGCGCTGTTTCAGGACTTTCTTGGGCGCGCGCGCGACACGCTCGATCACTTGTATATCCTCGGTGACCTGTTCGAGTATTGGGTCGGCGACGATGGCGCCGACGAGGCCGAATTCGCGCCGGTGGTCGCGGCCCTGAGCGCCGCCACCGGCGCCGGCCTTGCGATCAGCGTTCTGCATGGCAACCGCGACTTCCTGCTCGGGGAGCGATTCGTCGCGCTCAGCGGTTGCCGACTGCTCGACGACCCGCACGAACTGACCCTGTTCGGGACCCGCACCCTGATCAGCCACGGCGATGCGCTCTGCACGGACGATCGCGAGTACCAGGCCTTGCGCCAACAATTTCGCGACCCGCGCTGGCAGCAACAGGTACTCACCCGGCCGCTCGCCGAACGCGTCGCCATGGCTTGTGCCCTGCGCCAGGAGAGCGGCCGGGCAACACCCGCCAAGGATGCCGCGCTGCTCGACGTCAATACCGCGGCGGCGGGCGCCTGGCTCGACCGCCACGGCCTGCGCCGCCTGATCCACGGTCATACCCACAGGCCCGGGGAGTACCCCGTGCCGACCGCCGCCGGGCCGGGGGTGCGTCTCGTGGTGGGGGACTGGTACGAGGGATCGAGCGTGCTGGTCGCGGGGCCCGCGGGCCACGCCCTAGTCGCCGTTGCGGACTTCCCCCGGGCTGTAGCGGACGTAATGCGCGGGCAAGGTGAATAGGGCCCGCTTCACCGGGACATCCTTTTTGTAGCCGACCAAGACCTTCTCGTTCTCCTCGTAGTCCAGTATGCGCACCGGGAAGCCATGAGCGTATTCCCGGTTCGGATCGAACACGTTGTCGGCGAGATCGCAGGCGGTCTCGAGCCCCGCCGGCGTATTCGCCGCGGTCAGCGCCTGCTCCCCGGCCAAGGTGTCGGCATAGGCCTTGAGGGCCGATACCACACCCGGCAGGAGACCCTTCGCGGCCACGACGTAGTAGCACTCATGATCATTCGTGTAGAGCCGGTAGCTGCGGAGCTTGTGGCCCTTGAAACGCCCCTTGGCGTGCCCCTCATGGACCGTCTCCTTCAGCTTGGCAGGCCTCGGGAGGGTGATGAGATGGCTGCGGATGACGAGGATGGTGCGATCACTGTGATCGACGCTGTAGATGATGCGCCGCTTGCGATCAAACAGGATGTAATTGCCGGTCCCGGTATCGGGATCGATACGCAGGTAGTGGCGATTGACGATGATGCGCGTCGGAAACGGCGGTCCGCCGAGTTCCCGCTCCTTCATGTCGAGGATCGTGGCGTGCGGCCCGCTGCGTCCGCAGGAGGCGAGCGCCAAGGCAAGCCCGGCGAGCGCAAACGATGCCAGAACCCGTCGAACCCTCACCGCGCGCCCTCCACGGCCGCCGCCGCGCGCAGCCCGGTCTCGAGGTCGGCCATCAGATCATCGCGGTCCTCGAGGCCTATGGAAAGCCGGATCAGACCGTCTTCCACGCCGCCCGCGCGGCGCGCCTCGGGGGTCAGCCGGCCGTGGGTCGTGGTGGCCGGGTGCGGGGCCGTGGTCTTGGTATCGCCTAAGTTGGCGGTGCGCGACAGCAACTGGCAACCATTTACGAACGCGAATGCCCGGCGGCTATCGGCGTCCTTCAAGGTGAACGACACGACACCCCCGCCGGCCGACTGTTGGGCGCGCGCCAGTTCGTATTGCGGGTGGCTCGGGAGATAGGGATAGAACACGCGATCGACAAGCGGCTGCGTCGTAAGCCACTGGGCCACCGCGAGCGCGGTCTCGCTGTGCGCCTTCATGCGCAGCGACAGCGTCTCCAGGCCCTTCAGGAAGATCCAGGCGTTGAACGGGCTCATGACCGGGCCCGCGGTGCGCAGGAACGGGAAGATCTCGCCGGTCACGACGCGCTCCTCGCCCACCACCGCCCCGCCCAGGGCGCGTCCCTGGCCATCGATGTACTTGGTGGCCGAATGGACGATGAGATCCGCGCCCAGCGCGAGCGGCCTTTGCAGGACCGGCGTGCAGAACGTGTTATCGACCACCAGTTTGGCGCCGTAGCGGTGGGCGATCGCGGCCAGGGCCGCGAGGTCGCCGAGCACACACAAGGGGTTGGAAGGCGTCTCCAGAAACAGCAGGCGCGTGCGATCGGTGCACGCGCTCTCCCAGGCGGAGACGTCGTCGAGCGCCACGAAGCTCGTGCTCACCCCGAAGCGCGCCAGCATCTGGAACAGCGCGATGGACGGTCCGAATACGCTCTGCGAGACCACGACATGGTCCCCGGCCTTCAAGAGCGCCATGCATACCGACAAGATCGCGGCCATGCCGGATGCCGTCGCCAACGCCCGCTCGCCGCCCTCGAGGACCGCCAGCCGCTCCTCGAATATGCGCACCGTGGGGTTGCCCGTGCGCGAATAGATATTGCCCTCGGCGCGCCCGGCGAAACGGTCGGCGGCCTGCTCGGCGTCGTCGAAGACGTAGCTCGACGTAAGAAACAAGGGCTCGCTATGCTCGCCTTCATGGGTCCGGTGATGACCGGTATGAATCGCGAGAGTCTCCATCCGACCCTTCAAGTGGTCATCCATTAGCCACCCCCCCTTGCCGATTTTCCACTAGTAGTACGTGTGGAGTTCCGTCGATACGAGATCATTCATGGGGCTTGCGCACTTCGCCGCATCCCCCCGCACATGTTCCACGTGCTCCAGATAACTCTTATCGACATCGCCCGTCACATACACCCCATCGAAACATGAGGTATCAAAGCGCGTGATGCGCGGATTGCCTTCGCGCGCCGCCTCGATGAGGTCCTCCAAGTCCTGATAGATCACCCGGTCTGCGCCTATGGCGACCGCCACCTCCTCCGTGGTCCGGCCGGTGGCGATGAGTTCCCGGGCCGAGGGCATATCGATGCCATAGACGTTGGGGTAGCGAACGGGAGGCGCCGCAGAGGCGAAGTAGACCTTGTTCGCGCCCGCCTCGCGGGCCATCTGAATGATCTGCATCGAAGTCGTGCCGCGCACGATGGAGTCGTCGACCAGCATGACGTTCTTGCCACGGAACTCGAGGTCTATGGCATTCAGTTTCTGGCGCACCGACCGATGCCGCTGCGCTTGGCCTGGCATGATGAAGGTCCGCCCGATATAGCGGTTCTTGATGAAGCCCTCGCGATACTTCACATCGAGTTCCTTGGCCATCTCCAAGGCCGCCGCGCGGCTCGTATCGGGAATCGGGATGATGACATCGATGTCATGATCCGGCCACTCGCGCAA
>DAHWGZ010000014.1 GCA_027335965.1 Acidiferrobacter sp. | reverse complement strand
GTTCCGGTGGCGCTCCCGGCCACGTTTACGCTCGCGACCGCCATGGCCTCCCTGGGTCTCGCGCAACGGGGGGTGCTGGTCACGCGCCTGGCCGCGATCGAGGAGGCCGCCGCCATGAGCGATCTCTGCAGCGACAAGACCGGGACCTTGACGCAGAACCGACTCAGTTTGGCGGCCGCCAAGCCCATGAGCGATGCCACAGTCGCTCAGCTCTTGTCCATGGCGGCCGCCGCCAGCGACGATGCGACGCAGGACCCGATCGATCTTACGTTGCTGGCCGCGGCCCGCGATCAAGGAGTGGCGATCCCGCCGCGGGACGATTTTACGCCCTTCGATCCCGCCACGAAGCGTTCCGAGGCCTCATGGCAAGTCGACGGGACGCACTGGCAGGCGATGAAGGGCGCGCCGCAGGTCATCACCGCCCTCACCGGGTCGCGGGGTTGGGAGCGCGAGGCCGAAGAACTCGCGGCGCAGGGCGCGCGGGTCCTGGGGGTGGCGGCGGGTCCAGTCGGGGCGCCGCGATTTTTAGGGCTCGTCGCGCTGGCCGACCCCATCCGCCCGGACGCCTTGCAGGCCTTGCAGCTTCTGCGGGATTTCGGCGTGCGCGTGCGCATGGTGACGGGGGATAATGTGGCGACCGCAAAGACCGTGGCCGCAACGCTCGGCTTGGCGGGCGAGGTCTGTGACCGCGCCGACATGGGCGGGGATTGCGCCGTGTATGCCGGCGTCTTTCCCGAGGACAAGTTCCATCTGGTGCAAAGGCTCCAACAGCAACAGAAGATCGTCGGCATGACCGGGGACGGCGTGAACGATGCGCCCGCCTTAAGGCAGGCGGAGGTGGGGATCGCGGTGGAGAGCGCCACTGATGTCGCCAAGGCCGCGGCGAGCCTCGTGTTGACGAACCCCGGACTGTCGGGGGTCGCCGACGCGGTGGAGACCGGCCGGCGCGTCTATCAACGGCTTTTGACCTACACCCTGAACAAGATCGTGAAGACCTTTCAGGTGGCGCTGTTCTTGAGCCTCGGCCTGCTGGTCTTCCAGAGGTTCGTGATCACCCCCATTCTCGTGCTTTTGCTGCTTTTCGCCAACGATTTCGTCACGATGTCGCTGGCGCGCGATCATGTGCGACCCTCGCGGACCCCGGATCGCTGGGACGTGCGCGCGCTCATATTCGCCGCACTGGTCGTGGCCGTGGCGTGGACCGCCTACATTTTCGGCGTATACGCCATCGGGCGCGCCATGGGCCTGCCCCTTGGCCGCCTGCAGACCCTGGATTTCCTCGGACTCGTGTTCTCCGGTTTGGCGAACGTGCTTCTAGTGCGCGAACGAGGCCATATCTGGCATTCCCGCCCGGGCGCGCTGCTGCTGTGGGCTATTGGCCTTGATGCCGTGGTAGTCAGCCTGTTGGCGGAAAACGGTCTACTGATGGCGCGCATCCCGATGATCATGACGATCGAATTGCTGGGCGCCACCATCCTTTATACGCTGCTTCTGGACCAGCTCAAGGTGCCGTTGCTCAGGCATCTCAAAAAAGGCGGGCCGAACGGCCCCGTGACGGCGGCCGGCACGGGCGCATCGTCGCCTTGAGGGGCGCGCACGCATGCGGCGTCACAAAGGGCGGTGGCGCGCCCGATGCCGCGCGGGAATCGGCCGTGATCGCGACGTTCGCGCATAAAGGCCGCTTATGGTCCGGACAAGGCTGCGATCGTTTTGAGTGGGTGGCAACCATGAATGCTTTGGGTCGTTGCCAGACGAGAGGCGCAACGGCCTTTTTCTGTTGAATATAAGTGTTTCGCCATATCGGGAATGCTATAGTCATGGAGTGGCCCTGACGGCTTGTTGGGACCGGGGATAGGAAAGGCGCAGACGCGCCACTCGACAGCAAAAAGGAATCGACGTGTATAAGAATATAGTGGTCGGTATCGATGGCAGTCGTACTTCGACATTGGCGCTTCAGGAAGCGATCAAGTTGGCCAAAGAGCAGTCCGCGCGCTTGCGGCTGGTGCATGTGGTCGACATGTTTCCGTTCACGACGGCGGATACGGGCTTGATCGATGACGCGCTGCTGGAGGAGATCCTGTTCAAGGCCGGGCAAACGATCATAGACGAGGCCCGAAACGAGGCCAAAAAGGGCGGCCTCGAGGTCGAGGTCGCGCTGCCTCAGAACTTGAACCAGCATATCGGCGCGGTCATCGTGGAAGAAGCGACGCGCTGGGGGGCGGATCTGGTGGTGGTTGGCACCCATGGCCGCCGCGGGTTCCAGCACTTGGTGTTGGGGAGCGTGGCCGAGGCCGTGGCGCGGGCCGCCACCCATCCGGTGCTGCTCGTTCCGAGCCGACGATAGGCCCGGTCGGTCGGGAAGGGTCCGAAGCCGGGCATTGAGGCCTGGCACGGCGGAGGATTGGGCGTCTGGGCGGGTTCGCGCCTGGCGGGACGCGCGCGTTTCTGGCATCGCCGACGGGGCGCCGGAGCCGCCGGCCAAGGGGCCTTGGGGGGGTCGCTGTGCCCTGACGGGCAAGATCCGTTGGGAGAAGCGCTGCCGCGCGGAACCGACCCATCGGCGGTAGGGCGCCTTGCGCCAGAGGCGCACGGGGCCGCCGCCACGGGGCGGCAGCCCGGAAAACTCCCGATCGCAGGGCCTATGCCGTCCCCGACGGCCCTCTTGTCCCGGATCGAAACCCCACGCAAACGGTTCAAGGCTCGACTCCCCTTCGTCTCGACGCCCAGGGCTACGCCCGCGCCGGCCGGTCTGTCTGCGGGAAATCACCGCATGGGTGGACGGGGCCCACGCGGCGAACGAGACCGCGATTTCCTCCCGCCCCACGGGGCTGCCGGTGGCGCAAAGGCGCTTGCCATGGCGGCGGCCGTCGGCCAAATCTCGATCTCCCAGGAAAACGCGCGTCCCGAAATTCCTTGGCCCCTGTTGGGAGAGACGCGAAGGGCGGGGTGAGCCGGGACCAAAAAGGCGGGCCTCTCAGGGCGACGCCGGCGCGCCATAATCCTCACGCGAACTCATCCGTATGGTCGTCACAAATGGATGAGTCGAACAATAGGACGCTAATAATGGTGTTTGTGAAATGATCTTGTCACATCCACGAATGCCGTCCTTATAAATTTTGTTTAATGGCCTGAAAGATTCGACGATAAGTTGACAAAAAGCAATGTAGGATGGAAGTGTCATGGCCCATAGTGACGCTGTACAGAAAAAGGTGTGGGCCAAAAAAACCTGAACAATAGGAAAGTTGGGTTTTCATCAAGAACAACTGTCCGCTGAAGATCGTCTTGGGGATTTCGAGGCGATCGAAAGAAGGATACGCGTATGGATGGCGACGTTGCAGAACAGGACGCAAGGACCGGTCCGGCGGAAGGGCGCGCGGTGGTCCTTGGGCTTGGGAATATCCTCCAGAAGGACGATGGCGTTGGCGTGCATGCGCTGCGATGGCTTCAGGGGGATCCCCAGCTGGCTGAGGCCGCCGAATTCGTAGATGGCGGAACGGCAAGCTTTACACTCCTCGATACCATACAAACCGCCGCAGCTCTCATTGTCGTGGACGCGGTCGTGTTCGACGGCAGGCCTGGCGACGTCCATGTGTTCGAGGGCGCCGACATGGATCGGCTGCTCGCGCGTCCGCAGGCCGGCAGCGTGCACGAGGTGAGCCTGTCGGAGGTGCTGGACATGGCGCGCCTCTGCGAGGGCCTGCCGGCGCGGCGGGCCCTCGTCGGCGTGCGACCCGAGGCCATAAGCTGGGGCGGCGCCCTGAGCGACTCGGTGCGCGCGGCTTTGCCGGAGGTGGCGGCGGCCGTGGGTCGCGTGCTTCGAGGATGGGATCATGAGGGCCTTTGAGCGGGTGATCCCAATCCACCCGGCAGGCCCGGGCGCGCCGACAGGCACCGCGGTGGCAAAGGCGCTCATGCGCGAGATCGCCTGGGCGCTTGGCGAGTTGGCGCGCGCGCGCCACAGCCACGTCATAGACCTGAGCAACATGCCGCTGTCCGAAGGGGATAGGCGGTTTCTCGACGACCGTCTCGGCCGCGGCGAGCTCAGCATGGACATCGACGCCCTAGTGCGCACACACATCGACGAGACGCGATACGCGGGCGTGTGGCGCGTGCGGCATTATGGATCGGATGGCGAGGTGCGGGGCGAACGGATCGAAATCATTGATGTGCCGGAGATCGCGCGAGCTGGCACCGCGGACATCGAGCGCAGCGCGCGACGCCTGGAGGCGGCCAACGGCGAGGAGGGGGCGTGACAGACGAAACCATCATGGATGTCTTGGCGCGACGCGGACTCACGCGCAGGGCGTTTCTGCAGCTCTGCGCCACCGCCAGCGCCAGCTTGGCGCTGTCGTCTGCAAAGGCCGCGGAAATGGTAAAGCGCCTTGAATATGCCCAGAGGCCGACCGTGATCTACCTTTCCTACCAGGAATGCACCGGTTGCCTGGAGAGCCTCGCGCGCTCCTTTTCGCCGGGGCTTGCGAGCCTGATTTTCAATGACATCTCGCTTGCCTTCAACGACACGCTGCAGGCGGCGGCCGGCACGGCGGCGGAGGGCGCGAAGGATGCCGCCATGAAGGGGGCGTGGGGCAAGTATGTCCTCATAGTCGACGGGGCCGTGCCGCTTTCGCAAAACGGCGCCTATTGCACGGTGGCCGGGCGCAGCGCCGTGAGCGACCTTAGGCATGCGGCGGGCGGGGCGGCGGCGGTCGTGGCGGTGGGGACATGCGCGGCCTTCGGGGGGCTCCCTTATGCCTCTCCCAACCCCACGGGGGCCGTGCCCGTATCGGAGATCGTGGAAGACCGCCCGATCATCAACGTCTCCGGATGCCCGCCGATCGCGGAGGTCATCACCGGCGTCATCATGTACTACACGGCCTTCGGCGTGCCGACCCTGGATCATCTGCGCCGGCCGACCAATTTCTATGCCAACAGCATCCACGATCGCTGTTACCGCCGGTCCTTCTACGACCGAGGCCTGTTTGCCAAGGCATTCGATGACGAGGGCGCGCGCCAGGGTTGGTGCCTGTTCGAGCTCGGCTGCAAGGGGCCGATCACGCACAACGCCTGTCCGACCATGAAGTGGAACGGTGGCACCAGTTTTCCGATCGAGTCGGGCCATCCCTGCCTTGGGTGCTCGGAGCCGGGTTTCTGGGACAAGGGCGGTTTTTACCGGCCGATATCGACGCCTACCGGGCACTGGTCGCGCGCGGGCGTCGTGGGGGGCGCGGCCGCGGCGGGCGCGGTGGTGGGCCTGGGCGTGGCCGCCGTGGCGCGGTCCCGGCAGGGTCGCGCGCACAAGGGCCGCAAGCCCGACGCCGACGACCAGAACTCCCAACCGTGAGGAATGTGTCATGAACGGAGCGAGCTTGCTGGATTTCGCCCGCGGCCCTGCCTTCGAGGGGGCCTTGGCGATGCTGGTCTTCGGTATCGCATGGCGGCTCGTGGGCATTTTGGCCCTGCGCCGTGCGGTGGACCATTCCGCGCCGCGGCCCGGTGGCGGGCCGATGCAGGGGCTACGCCTGATCGTTTCGCGCTCCTGGCCGCGCCGGGAATTCCGTGAGCGCGTTCTGCACTGGGATATCGTGAGCTACCTGTTCCACATAGGCTATGCGGTGGCGATTTTGGGCTATGCGCCCCACATTCTCCTGATCCGCAACCTCCTGGGCTTGAGCTGGCCTGGCCTATCGGGCGGCGTGATCGCGTTCGCCGCGGGCCTGTCGGCGGCCTCCATGCTGGCCCTCCTTGGCCACAGGATGAGCTCCCCGGTTTTGCGGCAACTGTCCAATTTCGACGACTACTTCAGCTGGTTCGTGACCTTCGTGCCCTTGGTCACGGGCCTCATGGCTTATTACGACATCGGCAACAGCTATCAACTGGTGTTGGGCTTGCACATTCTATCCGGGGACATCCTGTTCGCGTGGCTACCCTTTGGGAAAATCATGCATGTCATCCTCTTTGCCTTCTCACGGGGCACGACGGGGACCGTTTACGGACGGCGGGGGGCGGCCCTATGAGCACCACGACCATCGACGCGACCACCGAGGCCGGCAAGGGCGCATCCAAGCCCGACCGGCAGGGCGCGCTTTCCGATTCCGAACGGCTCGAGCGCGCGATGACATCATTCGTGCGCGACTTTGGCGCGACCGCGGCGCTGTACATGGAGTCGTGCGTGCATTGCGGGCAATGCGCCGAGGCCTGCCACTATTACGTGCAGACGGGCGATCCGAAATACACGCCGATTTGGAAGATCGAGCCGGTCAAGCAGGCCTATAAGCGGCAGATGGGGCCCTTCGCGCCCTTTTATCGATTCCTGGGCCTGAAGAGGCCCGTCACCGTGGGTGAACTGGAGAAGTGGCAGGAGCTCATCTACGACAGCTGCACCATGTGCGGCCGCTGCACGCTCGTGTGCCCCATGGGGATCGACATCCCGTCTTTGGTGCTGGCCGCGCGCCACGGCATGCAGGAGGCGGGGCTCGTCCCGCATGACCTCTGGGAGCCGACCGAGCGCGCCGAGCGGGAAGGCAGCCCCTTGGGCGCCACGAAGCAGGTCCTGAAGGAGCGCATCGCGTGGTTGTCGGACGAGAATGACGTGAAGATCCCCCTCGACCTTGAAGAGGCCGATATCCTGGTCACGGTCTCGTCGATCGAGATCATGAAGTATCCGCAGTCGCTCGTGGCGCTGGCCAAGGTCATGAATCACATCGGCGCGTCCTGGACGTTTCGCAGCGACGGGTACGAGGCCACCAACTTCAGTATGCTCGCGGGCGACCGCAAGGGGCAGCGCGACGCCACCATGCTGTTGATCAACGCCGCGTTGGCCATCAAGGCCAGGATCGTCATCCTGCCGGAATGCGGGCACGCCTATCAGGCCTTTCGGTGGGCGGGGGCCAACATCTACGGAAAGCCGCTGCCGTTTCGCGCGCTGCATATCTCCGAGTATCTGGCCGAGGAGATTCGGGCCGGACGGCTGAGGCTCACGCCGGACCCCAGGTCCATGACCTTTCATGACCCGTGCCAGATCGCCCGCCGCGGCGGGGTCTTGGACGCGCCTCGCGAGATCTTCAGGGCGCTTGGCGTGGAGTTGCGCGAAATGAGCCATGCGAGCGCCACCAACTGGTGTTGCGGCGGCGGCGGCGGCGTCATCACCATTCATCGCGCGGATTCCCTGCGTCACCGCGTCTTTCATCTCAAGATGCAACAAGTGGAGGACACGGGCGCGGAGGTCCTGGTGTCGAGTTGCTCGAACTGCCGGCTGACATTCGATGATGGACAGAGTTTCTTCCATTGGGACAAAACCGCCCATAGCCTGCTCGAGCTCGTGGGCGACCATCTTGCCGAAAGGCACTGAGAGGCCGGCGCATGGCAAAAAGAACCGTCACGGTGGACCCCGTCACCCGCATAGAGGGGCACTTGCGCATCCAGGCGGACATGGACGGCGCGGGCACCATTACCAAGGCATCGAGCTCGGGCACCATGGTGCGCGGCGTGGAGATCATCCTGAAAGGACGCGATCCGCGCGATGCCTGGGCGTTTACCCAACGCATTTGCGGGGTGTGCACGCTGGTGCACGGCATCGCCTCGGTGCGCGCCGTCGAGAATGCGCTGCATTACCCGATTCCGCGCAACGCCGAGATCATCCGCAATCTCATGATCTCGGCCCAGTACGTCCAGGATCACGTCATGCATTTCTACCACCTGCACGCGCTCGACTGGGTGGACGTGGTCTCCGCCCTGAAGGGCGACCCGGTGAAGGCCTCGGCGCTGGCGCAATCGATCAGCAATTATCCGCAGTCGTCGCCGGGCTATTTCGCCGCCGTGAAGGATAAGCTCGCGCGTTTCGTCCAGTCCGGACAGCTTGGCATCTTCGCCAACGGTTACTGGGGCAATCCGGGGTACCGCCTACCCCCGGAGGCCAACCTCATGGCGGTGGCGCATTATCTGGATGCGCTGGCGTGGCAGCGCGAGGTGGCGAAGCTGCACGCGATCTTTGGCGGCAAGAATCCCCATCCGAATTTCGTCGTGGGCGGGGCGCCGACCGCCATCAGCGTCGGTCCCGACCAGAAAGGCGCGGGCGCGACCGCCGTGAACATGACCGGTCTCGAGATCGTGCATAACGTCATCGGACAGATCCGCCGCTTCGTGGACCAGGTCTACGTGCCGGATACCCTGGCGATCGCCGGTTTCTACAAGGATTGGTTCCACACCGGCGAGGGCGTGGGCAATTTCCTCTCCTATGGGGACCTGCCGGAAAAATCGATCAACGACATCGATCGTCTCATGATTCCGCGCGGCGCGATCGTCAATCGCGACCTTTCGCATGTCGAGGAGGTGAATCTGCGCGATCCGCGGCAGGTGCAGGAGTTCGTCGCGCACTCCTGGTACACCTATTCCACCGGCAAGGACAGCGGGCTGCACCCCTTTTCCGGGCAGACGACGCTCGATTACACCGGCCCGAAACCCCCCTATGAGAGCCTCGACATGGACGCGAGCTACTCGTGGATGAAGTCGCCACGCTGGAAGGGCAGGGTCATGGAGGTCGGGCCGCTCGCGCGGGTCCTGGTGGCCTACGCGCAAGGCAACAAGGAGGTTCGTGAGCTCGTTGGCATGGCCCTCCATAAGCTCGACCTGCCGCCGCAGGCGCTGTTTTCCACGATGGGGCGTACGGCCGCCCGCACGCTCGAAACCAAGTGGATCGCGGATGCCATGGAGGGGTGGTATCAGGAGCTCATGGGCAATATCCGCAGGGGCGATCTCAAGACCTTCAACGGGGCGCTGTGGGAGCCCGATTCCTGGCCCACGCGCGCCGAGGGCGTGGGTTTCATGGAGGCGCCGCGCGGGGCGCTGGCGCACTGGCTCGTGATCGACAAGGGCCTGATCGAGAACTACCAGGCGGTCGTGCCCAGTACCTGGAATGGCGGCCCGC
Organism: Acidiferrobacter sp.; assembly: GCA_027335965.1. The sequence goes on along the minus strand of DAHWGZ010000014.1, from coordinate 12,822 downwards.
GGGACGCGGCCGGGCGCGAGGGACCGTATGAGGCCTCCTTGCGGGGCCTGAAGCTCGCCGTCGCCCATCAACCGCTCGAGATCCTGCGCACGATTCACAGCTTCGATCCCTGCATCGCCTGTGCCGTGCACATGGTGGATCCGGAGGGCTCGGAGATGCTGCAGGTCAAGGTGGTGTAGGGGCGGCGAGGCGAGTGGCGCAATGGAGGATCGATGCACGAAATGGCGTTATGCGAGTGCCTGGTGGAGATCATGGAGCAGGAGGCGGCCTCCGGGGGCTTCCATCGGGTGCATAGCGTGAGCCTCGAGGTGGGCCCGCTCGCCGGGGTCGAGCGGGATGCCTTGCGCTTTGGCTTTCAGGCGGTGACGCCCGGCACGCTGGCGGATGGCGCGGTGTTGCGGATCGTGGGCGCGCTGGCGCAGGCGCGCTGCCCGTCATGCGGCTGGCAGAGCACCCTGTCGCGGCCCATCAGCCTGTGCCCGGTCTGCGATGAGCTGTTGAACGTCAGCGGCGGGTGCGAACTGCGCATCACCGAGATGGAAGTGGAATAGGGCGGCGCCCTGGGAGGTTGAGCCATGTGTGGCGTGTGCGGATGCGGCAAGGCGGAACACGAGCACGATCATGACCATGGTCATGATCATCAACGGGACCCAGCCGCGGCCGGCGACGGGCATGACCATTGCGGACACCTCCCGCGCTTTGCGCACGCGCCCGGGCTATCGGGACGCCGCATGGTGCGCATCGAGCGGGATCTGTTCGAGCAGAACCAGAAATACGCGGATCGCAACCGGCAAACCTTCGAGGCGCAGAGGATCTTTAGCCTGAATCTCATGTCGAGTCCCGGATCCGGGAAGACCACCCTGCTCGTGCGGACCATCGAGGCCTTGCGCGCGGACGGGACCGTCGCGGTCATAGAGGGCGATCAGCAAACGGATCGGGACGCTCGGTGCATCGCCGCGACCGGCGTGCCGGTGCGACAGATCAACACCGGTCGGGGCTGTCATCTCGACGCCCAACGCGTGGGTCACGCGCATACCGATCTGAATATCGCCACGGACGCCACGCTGTTCATAGAAAACGTCGGCAACCTCGTCTGTCCGGCGGGCTTCGATCTTGGTGAGGCGCGGCGGGTCGTGGTCTTGTCCGTGACGGAAGGGGAGGACAAGCCGCTCAAGTATCCGGACATGTTCCGCGCGGCGGACGTGATGATCATGAACAAGATCGACCTGCTCCCGCACGTGCGCTTCGACGTCGAGGCCTGCTGCGCTTACGCGCGCTCGATCAACCCGCGCGTGGCGATCCTTATGGTATCGGCCACGCGTGGCGACGGGATGGCGCAGTGGCTCGCGTGGCTTGCCGCCGAACGCGCGCAATGGCGGTGTGACTGCAAGCCGGTGGCCGGCGCGCTCGGTGGATGAGCGGCGCCATGACGAGCGAAATCGGTTTCGGGCATTGGCGCTGGGCGCGCAACGGGGATGCCATCGGGCGCTGGCATCTCAACGTGCGCGGCCTGGTGCAGGGGGTGGGATTCCGGCCCTTCGTGTATCGATGCGCGACCGAGTTCGCGCTGGCCGGCTGGATCCGTAACGACGCCGGCGGCGTGGTCATGGAGGTCCAGGGGCCCCTGCGGGCGCTGGGTCGGTTCGTCGACGCGCTCCACGACCACGCGCCGCCGCTTGCCCGTATCGAGCAAATCGAGATGCGGGAACAGGAGGTGGCGGCCGATTTCCAGGGTTTTGCCATCCAGCCGAGCCAGGGCGGCCGCAACAGCACGGCGGTCCCGACGGACGCCGCCACGTGCGGGGAATGCCTTGGTGAGCTGTTTGATCCTGGCAATCGCCGCGCCCGTTACCCCTTCATCAACTGCTCCCATTGCGGTCCGCGATATTCCATCGTGACGGGCATGCCCTATGACCGGCATAACACCGCCATGGGGCGTTTCGTGCTGTGCGCGGCGTGCCAAAGCGAGTACGAGGAGCCGAGCGACCGCCGTTTTCACGCCGAGCCCGTGGCTTGCGCCACCTGTGGGCCGCGGTTGGCGCTGTGGGACGCCAGCGGACGGGAGCAGGCCGGCGATACGATCGCGGCGACATGGGCGCTCATTCGAGACGGCGGGGTCGTCGCGGTCAAGGGTATCGGCGGCTTTCATCTCATGTGCGATGCCCGCAACGCCACCGCGGTCTTTGCGCTGCGCCGCCGCAAGGGCCGCCTGGACAAGCCGTTCGCGCTGCTCGCCTTGAATGCCGCGTCCATGGAGCGCGTGGCGCGCGTGAACGCCCCCGAGCGCGCCCTGCTCGAGGGCGCCGATCGCCCGATCGTATTGCTGCGCAAGGCGGCCGATTGCGATCAGCGTCTTGCCGGCGTCGCGCACGGACTCGACCGCATTGGCGTCATGCTCGCCTATACGCCGGTCCATTACCTGCTGTTTCACGAGGCGGCGGGGCGCCCGCCGGGGACGCAGTGGCTGCAGGAATACCATAATGCGTTGTTCGTCTGCACATCGGCGAATCCCGGCAGCGAACCGCTGGCAACCGACAACGAAGAGGCACTCCGGCGGCTTGCGGGCCTGGCGGATGCCTTTCTCGTCCATGATCGGCCGATCGTGTCGCGTTGCGACGACGGGGTCGTTCGCGCCGATGCCCGCCATGTGGCGTGGATGCGGCGCGGCCGCGGCCAGGCCCCATCGGCCATCCGCCTGCCGATCTCGGGACCCCCGGTGCTGGCGGTCGGCGCCATGCTGAAAAACACGATCTGCGTGACGCGCCACGATGAGGCCTTCGTGTCGCCGCATGTGGGGGATCTCGGCAATCGCCTGGCCCATCAGGCCTTCGAGGATGCGGTGGCGTCCTTGACGAGCCTGCTTGGCGTGCGCGCGCAGTGCGTGGCCCACGACTGGCATCCGGATTATCCCAGCACCCGCCATGCCGAACGGCTCGCGGCGGAGAGCGGGATCCCGTGTATCGCCGTGCAGCATCACCATGCGCACATCGCGGCGGTCCTTGCCGAGCACGGGGTATCGGGCCCGGCCTTGGGCGTGGCCTTGGATGGGGTCGGTTACGGCCTCGGCGGCGCGATCTGGGGTGGTGAGCTGTTATCGTTGCGCGGGGCGCATTTCACGCGCCTCGGGGGGCTTGCGCCATTGCCGTTGCCGGGCGGCGACCGGGCGGTACGCGAGCCCTGGCGCATGGCGGCGTCGGCCCTGCACGCGCTGGGGCGCGGCGACGAGATCGAGCGCCGCTTCCAAGAGCCGGCGGCCGCCATCGTGGCGCGGATGCTCGAGCACCATATCAACACCCCCATGACAAGCAGCGCCGGACGGTTGTTCGACGCCGCCGCGGGCCTGCTCGGCGTGTGCGCGCATGCGAGCTATGAGGGTCAGGCCGCGATGATGCTCGAAGGGCTGGCCGCGCGCTCCGGGCCGTCCAGGCCGCTCGATGGCGGCTACACGATCACGGGCGACTGCGAATTGTCGTTCTTGCCCGTGCTCGAATTTCTTCGCACATGCCCGGGTCGGGCCGCGGGCGCCGCGATCTTCCATGCGACGCTGGTGGCGGGGCTTGCGGCCTGGGTCGCGTGCGCGGTGGAGCGCGCGGGCATACCGCGGGTGGCGCTCGCGGGCGGTTGTTTTGCCAATGGCATCCTGCGGGAGGGCTTGTACGCGGCCCTCGAGGCGCAAGGCATTCCGACCTACGTCGCCTTGCGCCTGCCGCCGAACGATGGCGGACTCAGTCTGGGCCAGGCGTGGGTGGCGCTCCACGCCCTGCAAGAGGGGGTGTAGGGATGTGTCTTGCCGTGCCGATGCGTGTGGAGCGGATCCTGCCGGAGGAACTGGCGGTGGCGGAAATGGGCGGGGTGCGCAAGACGGTGTCCCTGGCGCTCGTGGACGGCGTGGCCGAGGGCGATTACGTGATCGTCCATGTCGGTTTCGCGCTGGCACGGCTCGATCCCGACGAGGCACGCAAGACCCTCGCGCTCTTCGCGCAGATCGCCCGGGCGATAGGCGCCGACGGCGAGGGCGGCCCATGAAATTCATCGACGAGTTTCGTGATGGCGACGTGGCGGCCTCCATGGCGCGCAGGATCCATGCCGACGTGGTCGCGGGGCGCGCCTACCACATCATGGAGTTTTGCGGAGGCCACACCCACGCCATCGCCCGTTACGGACTGCCCGAGCTCTTGCCGGCCTCGATCAGGCTCGTGCATGGGCCCGGGTGCCCCGTGTGCGTGTTGCCGATCGGCCGCATCGACGCTGGCATCAGGCTTGCGCGCGACGCGGGCGTGATTTTGTGCACCTATGCCGATGTCATGCGCGTGCCGGTATCGCGGCACTCAAGCTTCCTGACCGCGAAGGCCGCGGGCGCCGATATCGTCATGGTGTACTCCGCGCAGGATGCGCTGGCGGTGGCGCGCGCGCACCCGGATCGCGAAGTGGTGTTCTTCGCCATCGGCTTCGAGACCACGACCCCGCCCACGGCCGTGGCGATTCTCGAGGCCGAACGCGCCGGGCTTTCCAACTTCAGCGTGGTCTGCAACCACGTGCTCACGCCCTCGGCGATCCAAAGCCTGCTGGATTCCCCCGAGGTTCGCAGGCTTGGCCACGTGCGCATCGACGGCTTCATAGGCCCGTCGCATGTGAGCGCCGTCATTGGCAGCCGCCCCTATGAGTTCTTTGCCGAGGAATACGAAAAGCCGGTGGTGATCGCCGGTTTCGAGCCCCTCGATGTCCTGCAGGCGATAGGGATGCTGGTGCGGCAGATCAACGAAGGGCGCTGTGAGGTGGAAAACCAGTTCACGCGGGTCGTGACGCGCGAGGGCAATGAGAAGGCGCAGGCGCTGACAGCCCAGGTGTTTGAACTGGCGCGCACGTTCGAATGGCGAGGCCTGGGAGACGTGCCCTACAGCGCCCTGCGCATCCAGGAGCGCTACGCGCGCTTCGATGCCGAGCGGCGGTTTGGCCTGCACACCGAGAGCGTGCCGGACCACAGGGGTTGCGAATGCGGGGCCATTTTGCGTGGCGTCAAGCGGCCCGAGGATTGCCGATTGTTCGGCACCGCTTGCGTGCCGGAGAATCCGATGGGCTCCTGCATGGTTTCCTCGGAGGGCGCGTGCGCGGCGCATTACACCTACGGGCGCTACCGGCGCCAGGCGCTGGCCGCGGGGCGACCGGCGGCGGGTGCCTCATGAGCGCGCGGGCGCGGCGCCACGGCGGCACGCTGGATGTGCGCGCGGGCCGTATCGACATGAGCCATGGCAGCGGCGGGCGCGCAACCACGCAGCTCATCGAGGAGATCTTCCTGCGCGCGTTCGACAACGAGTGGCTGCGCTTGATGGACGATCAGGCGCGTTGCGAGCTGCCACCTGGGCGCCTGGTGGTGGCCACCGACTCGCACGTCATTTCGCCGCTGTTTTTCCCAGGCGGCGACATAGGCGCCTTGTCGGTCCACGGCACGATCAACGACGTGGCGATGGCGGGGGCCACGCCCTTATACCTCACTGCGGGATTCATCATCGAGGAGGGATTTTTGCTTGCCGATCTGAGGCGCATCGCGGATTCGATGGCGGAGGCGGCGCGCTCGGCGGGGGTGGCGGTCGTCGCCGGCGACACCAAGGTGGTGGAGCGCGGCAAGGGCGACGGGATTTTCATCACGACAACCGGCGTTGGGGTCGTCGATCCGGACCTTGACATCCACGCGCATCGCGCGCGGCCCCATGATTGCATCATCGTGAGCGGCTTCATCGGGGACCATGGGATGGCGATCATGTCGGAACGCGAGCATCTGTCATTCGACGCCCACATCCTGTCCGATACCGCGGCGCTGCACGGTCTCGTCGGGGAGATGGTGCGCGCCGTGCCCACCATCCATTGCCTGCGCGATCCGACCCGCGGAGGGCTCGCCACGGCCTTGAACGAGATCGCCGACAAGTCCGGCGTCGGCATGCGCATCCGCGAATCGGCCATCCCGGTCCGGGAGGAGGTGCGGGCGGCCTGCGAATTCCTGGGCCTCGATCCGCTCTATATCGCCAACGAGGGAAAGCTCATCGCCGTGTGTCCGGCCGAATGCGCCGAGAGGTTGCTTTCAATCATGCGCGCGCATCCGCTCGGGATGCAGGCTGCGATCATCGGCGAGGTGGTCGTTGATCCCTTTCATTTCGTGGAGATGGAAACGGCGTTCGGGGGCGGCAGCCGCATGGTGGACTGGCTGGCCGGCGACCCCATGCCGCGCATCTGCTGAGGGGGGCCATGCGCATTCTGCTTTTGATGGAGACGTTCAACAGCCTGAGCCAGCGCGTGCATGCGGAGCTTGCGCGCGACGGGCATGAGCTGGCGGTCGAGTTCGACGTGCATGAGGCGGCCACCGAGGAGGGGGTTCGGCTATTCGCGCCCGACGTGATAGTCGCCCCCTACCTGAAGCGCGCCATAGCGCGCAGCGTCTGGAGCCGCTATCCCTGCCTCATCGTGCACCCGGGCATTCCCGGAGACCGCGGGCCGTCGGCGCTCGACTGGGCCATTTTGGAGGATCGGCGCGAATGGGGCGTAACCATCCTGCAGGCCAACGAGGAGCTGGACGGCGGCGATATCTGGGCCTTCGAAACGTTCCCCATGCGGGTGGCGCCGAAGAGCAGCCTGTATCGGCATGAAGTCACGGAGGCCGCCGTCGCGGCGCTGCGCCGCGCGTTGGCCCTGTATGCGCGCAAGGCCCTGCGGCCGTTGTCCCAGCGCGCCCTCGGGGGGCGTTGCGATGTCTTGAGCGGCCGGGCGCATGCGCCGATGACGCAGGCGCATCGCGCCATCGACTGGCGGACCGACACCACGGAGGTCGTGCTGAGAAAGATTCATGCCTCCGACGGCGCGCCGGGTGTGCGCGATTTCGTGGGCGGCAAGACCGTATATCTCTATGGCGCGTGGCCGGAGGGCGGCTTGCGCGGCGCGCCGGGCGCGTTGATCGGCCAGCGGGACGGGGCGGTATGCCGCGCGACCGTCGATGGCGCCGTATGGATCACGCATATGCAGGCCATGGAGCCCCAAGGTCGCGGATTGAAGCTGCCGGCGGTGGTGGTGCTGGGCGCGGCGGCGGCCGATCTCGCGCAACGGCCGGCGCCACCGGCGCCAGTACCAACGTGGCGGGAGATCGCCTGGGAACAAGACGGGGCCGTCTGCCATGTCCATTTTCATTTCTACAACGGCGCCATGAGCCGCGAGCAGTGCCGGCGCCTCGCGCATGCCTATCGCGAGATTCGCCATAGCGATGCCAGGGTGATCGTCCTGCATGGCGGGACGGACTATTGGTCCAACGGCATCCATCTGCACATGATCGAGGCGGCGGCGAGTCCCGCCGATGAATCGTGGCGCAACATCGAGGCGATGGACGATCTCGTTTTGGAGATCCTGTCGAATGATCGCCAGCTCACGATCGCGGCCTTGTCCGGCAATGCCGCGGCCGGTGGCGTGTTTCTGGCGCTGGCCGCCGATGCGGTCTACGTCCGGCGGGGCGTCATCCTGAATCCCCATTACAAGAACATGGGCAATCTGTATGGTTCGGAGTACTGGACCTATCTTTTGCCGCGGCGCCTGGATGCGGACGAGGTCGCGCGCCTGCGCGCCGGCCGCCTGCCGGTGGATGCCGCCACCGCGACTGCCATCGGCCTGATCGACGGGGCCTTGGGGCGCACGCCGGAGGAGTTTGCCGATGCCATTGCGCGCCTGGCGCGCGCCTGGGCGCGACCGGCGGCGTGGTCCGCGCGCATGGCGGCCAAGGCGGGCGAGCGGGAGCGAGACGAGGCCTGTCGGCCTCTTGCCTCGTACCGGGCCTGCGAGCTTGAGCGGATGCATGGCAATTTCTACGGGTTCGATCGAAGCTATCACGTGGCACGCCATCATTTCACGCACAAGACGCCGCATTCGCGCACGCCGCTTTATCTGGCCACGCACCGGCGCCTGAGATCAATGGGCGCCTCGCGAGAAAGGCAATCCTGAGGCCGGGGAGGGGCATGGAGCCATCCTCGGCGGGATCATCGAGGCAAGGGAAGCCATCATGGATGACGTATTGCAACAGTTGCTGGACGTGGAATTCGCGGCGGAGGCCTTGGTAACGGAAGCGAGGGCCAAGCACGACAAGGTCGTCTTGCACGCGCGCAAGGAGGCGCGGGCCGTGGAAAAGCGTTTCGAGGCACATCGGCAAGATGTGCGGGCCTTGTTCATGCAGAAGGCCGAGGAGCGCGCGGCCCAGGCCGTGAGCGAGTCGCAACGCCGCCACGTGGCGCATCTGCGCAAGTTGCAGTTGCAGACCGCCCAGCAAGAGCGAGACGCCATCGACGTCGCGCTCGCCCTGTTCCTGGACCCGGCAAGGGACTGAGCATGGTGGCCGCCGCGCGCTACGCCTATGCGCATGGCCGGGTCTCTTCGCGGGCCGGACGGCTTTTGTCCGCGCGAGGCATCGAGGCCTTGATTGATGGGTCGGCGCAAGAGGAGGGGGTGATTCTTGAGGAGACCGGATGGCGGGCGCTCGATCCCGAAACCCTCGGTGAGCCGGCGGCGTTGGAGCAGGCCTTGCTCGATGATCTGATCGGAGATGCCCTGATCCTGGCGCGCGCGCTCCGGGGCGCGGATCGCGAACTGTTGAATTACTGGGTGCGGCGCTACGAACTCGCCAATCTGAAGGCCATCATCCGCGGGAAGATGTCCGGCGAGGCCGCCGAGGTCATAGATCTCCATCTGCTCACCATCGGGCCCTTCGCGAGCCTGCCCGTGGACGAGCTTTTGCGGATCGACGACGTCGCCTCGCTGCTGCGGCGCCTGGAGGCCACGCCGTTCGCGGAGATTGGCCGGGGGGCCTTACGAGTATTCGAGAAGAAGCGGGAGCGGTTTGCGCTCGACGCCGCGCTCGACCGGCACTACTTCATGGGCCTTGCCAGGCGCGTGAAGGTCGCGACCGGCGCGCGGGATCAGGACTTGCGGGCCCTGATGGGAGCCATCATCGACCGCCTGAATCTCACTTGGCTGTTGCGTTACCGGTATGCCTATGGCCTCGCCCCGGCGGAGGCGTATTATCTTTTGATTCCAGGCGGTTACCGGTTGCAGGATCGGCGCCTGGGGGCATTGGCCCAATGGACGAGCATCCAGGACGTCATCGCCCATCTGCCAGCGGCCTTGGCCGGGCGGCTCGCCGGTTCCGTGACGGCCGCCGACGTCGATCGCGGCATGGAACGGGAGGTGTGGCGGGTCGCGGGGCTTGCGCTACGGCGTGGCGCGCTCGCCGTCGCGGAGGCGTTTGCCTATCTCGTGCTGCGCTGCGGGGATATGCAGAAGGTCCATGCGGTACTGAGGGGCAAACGCTTGAGGCTGAGCCCTGATCGGATAAGGGAGTCCATCGGTCCTTCCGTTTAGGCGGACACGAGGCGACGGAGGCGAACGGCACATTGGAGGGTGGCAAAAGTGTTCATGCCCGCACCCATGCAGCACGTCGATCTGCTGGTCCTCGCGGAGGACGCGCCCAAGGCCGCTCTCGCGCTCGCCCAGCGCAAGGCGTTCAGCCCCGAGACCACGCCCGCGCGCGTGGACGCGCTGCCGGAATTCCCGGGCGGGCGTTACCGCCATTTGTATCAAAGCGCGCGGGGGCGGCTCGATAAGATCCTCGCCGTCCATGCCTACGTTGCGCAAGGCCCTTTTGTGGCGCCGTTGCGCGAGACGCGCGAAGAGGATCTGGCCGGCATCGACGACTGGCTGCGGGCGGTGGGGGACGAATGCGCCCAGGACCAGGAACGGTTGCAGCGGACGGAACGGGAACGGGAGCACATCGATCAGCTCATCGAAACGCTGGACGGATTCGCCGCGCTCGACATGGATCTCGGTCGGTTGCAGCACCACGGATCCTTCCTGGACGTTCGTATCGGCACGGTACCCGAGGCCAATGCGCGCCGTCTGGCGGAGTCGGTGGCGTTGGCGGGTTATGTCGCGACCCCCTACCTGTCGCGCGACCGGACTGCGCATGTCGTGCTGGCCGGGCTCGTCGGCCGAGCGGGGGAAATCGCGATGGCGCTCCAGGCGGCCGGCTGGCGCGATATGGAGATTCCGCGGGAATTCACCGATCACCCCGCGAAGGTGCGCCAGGAGCTCGTTTCGCGACGGCAGCGCGTCACGGCCGAGGGCGATCGGGCGCTTCAGGCGATTGAAGAACGCGGGCGCGGACTGCGTGACCGGCTGGCGCAGGCCACGCGCGCGCTCGCCGTGGCGGCCCCGTTCGTCGACCTGAGAACCGCGCTGCGTGGCCGCGGCGACCTTGCGCTCATCAGCGGTTGGGTTCCCAGGCGCGATTTGCCGGATGTGACGCGCGCGCTGGGCGAGCAGCTGGGCGGGCGCGTCGTGTCGAGCGCCCGCGATCCCTTGCCCGAGGAACGCATGCGCGTGCCCTCGGCCATGACCGGCTACTGGCCGCTCATGCCGTTTGCATCCCTGGTCAAGACCTATGGGGTGCCACGCTATGGCGAGATCGACCCCACCGTGCCGTTTGCGATCACTTTCATCGTGATGTATGGCGCCATGTTCGGCGACGCGGGACAGGGGGCGGTGATCGCCCTGGGGGCCCTCGCATTGCGTCGCCGGCTCAAGCACTTCACGCCCTTTGTGGCCGCCGCGGGGATGTCTTCCATGATCTTCGGGCTTCTCTATGGCAGCGTATTCGGTTACGCGGGATTCATTCGACCGCTATGGATGTCGCCGCTTTCCGACCCCACGCGGATGCTGCTGCTGGCCCTGGGCTGGGGCGCGGGCTTCGTGGTCCTGGCCACCGTATTGAATATCCGCAATCGATTCGCGGAGGCGAACTACCGGGAGGCCTTGTTCAGCGCCCAGGGCGTGGCGGGATTGGCGTTTTACTTGGGGTGTCTGTACGGCGGGTATCGCGACGTCTCGGGGGCCGCCCTCGGCATGCGCGGGTTGCTGGCGATCGTGGGTCCGCTCGGCGTCATTCTGGCATACCTCGTCGTGAAGAATCCCGCGCGTCTTGGAGAAAGGATCGTGATAGTGGCCATGGAAGGCTTCGAGACAATCGTCCAGTACCTTTCCAACACCCTATCGTTCCTGCGTATCGCCGCGTTCAGCCTGAATCATGTGGCGCTCGCGATCGCGGTGTTCACGATCTCCGGAATGCTGCACGCCACGGGTCGCTGGACCACGGTGGTCTTGGGAAATCTGTTCATAATCGTGTTCGAGGGCGCCATTGTCGCGATACAGGCCCTACGCCTGGAATACTACGAGGGATTCTCGCGCTTTTTCAGCGGCGATGGGCGTGAGTTCCGCCCGCTCGAGCTGCCGCGGTGGATGGCGCCGGGATCGGCCGAAAAAGCCATCTGATCACAGGAGGAGACCATGTACTGGTTCATCGCTCTGCTCGTTCTGAGCCTGTCTGTCACCCTGGGCGCCGGGATATATCTCACCGTGCGCCCGCGATCCCGGTGGACGCGCGAACGCGCAGCCCGCTGGTTCAGGCGTGGTGTCGCCATGCACCTGTTGGTGATCGGGGTGGCGGTATTCGCCATCCTCATCGCCGGGACGCAAGACGTGCTTGCGCGAACGATCGGTCACAATCCAATCACCCTGGGCCTGGGTCTTGCCCTCATCGGAATCGGCATTCCGACCGGGCTTGGCGCCATCGGCGCGGGCATCGCCATGGGGCCGGTGGGCGCGGCCTCATTGGCTGTGATTTCCGAGAAACCGGAATTATTTGGACGCACGCTCATTTATCTCGGGCTTGCCGAAGGGATTGCCATATACGGTCTGGTGGTGACCATTCTCTTGCTTGGCAAAATCGGATGATCGGGGATGCCGGCAATGCCAAAGGGCGGGGCGGGACGAACGACGTGGCGCCCCCGCAGACCCGTTTGCTGGCGCTCGGGAGCGCGGCACTCACCGACGGGTTCGCCCTCATCGGCTTCGAGACCGTGCCCGAGGCCACGCCACGGCAACTGGAAGAGCTGCTGGCGGGGCTTATGGGCTCGCGCCAGAATGCCTTGGTGATCATAGGCCAGGATCTGGCCTTGAGCGATGGTCCCTGGTTGAAGCGCGCGCGCCATAAGGGCGGACGCATCGTGCTGGCGGAGATTCCGCCGCTCGATGCGCCGGAGACCCACCGGCTGGCGGTGGAAGATCTGATCGGGAGCGTTCTTGGGCCCGGGGCCCTTGGGGGGCCGACATGAATGCCGTGACACGCAGCGAAACACTCAAAGCCGCCTTGCTGGCGCGCGCCCGGACGTTGGCGGATGAGTTTCTCGGGCAAGCGCGGCGGGAGGCCGATCAACTCATCGAGGAGGCGAACACGCGGGTGCGGCGGCTCGAGGAGCGGGAGAACGCGGTCGCCCAGGCGATGGCCGAACGATTCTATCGGCGCACGGTGCAGTCCGCCGAAATCAAGATGCGCGAAGAGGCCGAGCGGCTGCGCTGGATGGGCGTGGAGGCCGTGATGGAGGCGTTGCGGGACCGCCTGCGCGCGCTGGCCGAAGACGAACGCGCCTACCTGCCGGCATTCGGGCGACTGTTGGGGCAGGCGGCGCGGGCGATCGAGCACGAGGAACTCGTGGCCGAGGTCGTCGCCCGCGACTTCGCGCGCCTCCAGGGATCGTGGGAATCCATGGCCCGCAAGGCGGCGCCGGGCAAGCGAATCGAGTTGTCCCCGGAATGTCGGGATCCGATCGGCGGCGTCGTGGTGCGCGACGTCAATAACACGGTGCGGATCGACAACAGTGTCGAGGGGCGCATGGAACGGCTGGCGGCGGATCTGCAGCGTGTGATCGCGGAGCGCTTGTATGGAGAGCTCCAAGGGCGGGACTG
>DAHWGZ010000149.1 GCA_027335965.1 Acidiferrobacter sp. | reverse complement strand
ATAGGGGCGGGGATTTTCGTGTTGACCGGCGTGGCCGCGGCGCGAGACGCCGGTCCCGCCATTGTTCTGTCGTTTCTGATCTCGGGTCTTGCATGCGCCTTTACGGCACTGTCCTATGCCGAGCTCGCCGCAGCCGTCGGCGGGAGCGGGAGTGCCTATGGCTACGCCTACGCAGGCCTGGGTGAGATTGTGGCCTGGACGGTGGGATGGGATCTCGTTTTAGAATACGGAGTCGCGACGGCAGCGGTGGCCATTGGCTGGTCCGGCTACGTCAGGAATGCGCTGTCATCCATAGGCGTTCATCTGCCGCTTGCTTACACCAAGGTCAATATTTATGCCGTGGCGGCCTGGGCGCTCGACCTGTTTCGCCGCCCGATCCCGGCCGACATCGCCGCCCATGCCGCCGCCGGCGGTTTCATGAATGCGCCGGCCGCCGCCATCATTCTGGTGTTGAGTCTCGTGCTCGCCACTGGCGTGCGCCAGAGCGCGGCCTTGAATGGCTTCATGGTCGTCGTGAAGCTCGCGGTGATCGGGCTTTTCATCGCGGTCGCGGCATTCCATGTCACGCCCGGCAACTGGCATCCCTTCATGCCGTTTGGATGGCCGGGGGTCATGCGCGGCGCGGCATTGATCTTCTTCGCCTATATCGGTTTCGATGCCGTGTCGACCGCCGCCGAGGAGACACGCGACCCGCAGCATTCGCTACCCATTGGCATCATCGTCTCGCTGCTCGTTTGCACGGTGATCTACATCCTGGTGTCGGGACTACTGACGAGCATCGTGCCGTACTTCACGCTCGATACGGCGTCCCCGGTCGCGCAGTCGATGCTGGATCTCGATCATCCGCTGGTGGCCCTTTTGATCGGTATCGGCGCGATCGTGGGTCTTACGAGCGTCATGCTGGTACTTTTTTATGGCCTCACGCGCATTTTTCTGGCCATGGCGCGTGACGGCCTGTTGCCGTCGTCGTTCGCCTCCGTCCATGCGCGCACGCAAACGCCCGTGCGCGTCATCCTGATCTGCGGCGTGCTCATGGCATTGATTGCGGGCTTCACGCCCATTGCCTACGTCGCCGAGCTCGTGAATATCGGCACCTTGTCGGCGTTCACCATCGTATGCGCGGGCGTTCTCGTGCTGCGCTACACCAAGCCGGACCTTCCGCGCCCGTTTCGCGCCCCGGGCAGTCCGGTGGTCCCGTTGCTCGGCATGGGCTTTTGCATCTACCTCATGATGAACCTGCCGCTCGTGACCTGGATACGGTTCGTGGTGTGGTTCGTGATCGGCATGGGAATCTACATCGGCTACGGTCGCTTCCACAGCCGCCTCGCGGTGAAGTAGCGGGGCGCCATGGGCGCCGACGGGGACGGGCGGGTCCCCGCGCCGGCCTCGCGGGCTAACGCGTAAGCGACCCGTCCAGGCGCGCGCGAATGGCGTCGGCGAGATCCGTCAGACGCTGCGAGGCGCCTCGGCCAAAGGGCTTGCCGCGTTCGTCGGTGAGAAAGAACACATCCTCCGCGCGTTCTCCGAAGGTCGCCACCTTGGCGGTCACGATACGCGTGCGGCCGGCGAGAAGTGCCAGGGCCAGTTGGTGCAGTAGTCCCGGACGGTCCTGGGCGATGACTTCCATGACCGTGAGCTGGCCATTGGCGGTCGACGAGAAGTGCACCTCGGTGGCGATCGGAAAATTCTTCAGGGCGCGGGGCAAGGGGCGGACGGGGGTCTCGCGAAATCCGGCGGCAAGGTCGGCGCGCACCTGTTTGGCCATCTGCGACAACTCGCGCGCGCTCGGCGGCTTGCCGTCGGCGGTGAGCGCCACGAAACAGTCGAGGGCATAGCCCGAGGCCATATGAATGCGCGCATCGACGATCGAGAGATTGAGGCGCTCCAGGCTGCCGGTGATCGCGGCGAAGAGTTCGTCGCTCAGGGGGCTGAACACGAGAAATTCGACGGCCGCGTGATCGGGACGCACGCGCGCTTCGATGACGGGCAGCTGCGCCGACCGCTGGCGGGCAATGGCGCAGGCGTGCCAGGCGATGGCCTCGGCATCGTGGCGCAGGAAGTAGTCGGCGTCCATGCGCGCCCAATGCTGCTCGATCGCCTCGCGGGGCGCGCAGTCCCCGATACGCTCCAGGGCCTCGCGACGCGCGTCGGCGACGCGCGCGTCGATGGCGATGGCCTCGCCAATGCCGCGCCGCAGGACGCGCGTCGTATCACGGTAGAGGCTCGTGAGCAACTGCCCCTTCCAGTCGTTCCATACGCTTGGGCTGGTCCCGCGAATATCCGCCACGGTGAGGACGTAGAGGTTGTCGAGATGCTCGCGGTCGCCCACGCGTCGCGCGAAGTCGGCGATGATCTCCGGGTCCGAGATGTCGGCGTGCTGCGCGGTCCAGGACATGATGAGGTGGTGGCGCACGAGCCAGGCGACGAACTCGCTGTCATATTCGCTTAAGCCGAGCCGCTGGCAGAAGCCGCGGGCCTCGGATTCGCCGAGCCGGGAATGGTCGCCGCCACGCCCCTTGGCGATGTCGTGGAAGAGTGCCGCCAGATACAGGCGCTCGGGCTTGGCAAGCCCGCGGCCGACCTCGCTTACCCCCGGCAGTTCGGCCTGGTGTTCGGGCTGCATGACGCGCCGGACGTTGCGCAAGACGAACAGGCTGTGCTCGTCGACCGTGTAGACATGGAAGAGGTCATGCTGCATCTGTCCCACGATCTTTCCGAAGGCCGGGATATAGGCGCCGAGGACCCCGTAGGCGTTCATGCGGCGCAAGGCCCTGGTGACGCCCGAGGGCGCGCGCAAGATGGCGAGGAATGCCGATAGGGTGGCCGGATCGTGACGGAAGGCCCCATCGATCAAGGAAAAGTGGCCGCGCAACAGGCGAATGGTCGCGGCACGCACCCCCTGGAGCTCGGGATGCTCCTGCAAGACCCGGAACAGGTCGAGGATGGCGCGCGGGTCTTCGGCGAAGACATGCGCATCGACGGCCTCCAGGAAGCCGTTGCGCGCCCGGAATCGGGGGCTCAGGGGCTTTATCACCGGCCGCCGCGGTCCGCGCAGGGCCTCGGCGAAGTGCTGGAGCAGGATTTCGTTCAGAAGCTGGACCTGCTTGACCGTACGATAGTAGCGCTTCATGAACTGCTCGACGGCCAGCCGTCCTGGGCGGTCCATATAACCCATCTGCAGCGCCAAGGTCCGCTGGTGGTCGAAAAGCAGGCGATCCTCGCGCCGCCGCGCGAGGAAATGAAGGCCGTTGCGAACCTGCCAGAGAAAGTTGCGCGCGTCCATGAGGGCGCGGTACTCGCGCTCATCCAGGAAACCCACCTTGACGAGGTCATGAAGGTCGGCGGAACCGAAGTGGCGCTGGGCGATCCAGCCGATCGTATGGATATCGCGCAACCCGCCCGGACCTTCCTTGACGTTTGGCTCGAGGTTGTAGCCGGTGTCGTCGTAGCGGGTGTGGCGCGCGCGTTGCTCGGCAAGCTTGGCCTCGAAGAAGCGCGCGCTGGACCATAGAGAAGGCGCCGCGAGGTCGTGAACGAGGCGCGCGAGCAGCGCCTCGTCGCCGATCAACAGGCGCACCTCCATGAGGTTGGTCATGACCGTGAGGTCGGAGCGCGCGACCCGCAGGCAGTCTTGATACGACCGGACGCTGTGCCCCACGGTGAGCCCGATATCCCAGAGAAAGCGCAGGAAGGGTTCCGCGAAGGACTGGGTCTTGGCGTACCGCGGGCTGTCTTGGAGCAACAGCAAATCGATGTCGGAGGCCGGGTGGAGCTCGCCGCGTCCATAGCCCCCCACCGCCACCAGCGCCACGGACACGGTGTCCGGGAGCAGGGACTCGTGCCGGGCGTAGGCCTGGCGCAGGACATCATCGATGAGCGCCGTGCGCAGGTGAAGCGCCTCGATCCCGAGTCCCCGGCGTCGGCGCGGCAGTTCCGCGTCGTGCGCGGCCCGCAGGTGCGCGTCGCCTTCGCGCAGCATCTCACGAAACCGCGTGATGTCCGGGTCCAGGCTCGACGCCACCGCCTTGGTCGCCATGCGTGCCCCTTTAAATGGTCTCGTCGTGGCGCAGGGTCAGGACCTCGTATCCGGAGGGCGTCACCAGCACGGTATGTTCCCATTGGGCGGACAGGCCGTGATCGCGGGTGACGACCGTCCAGTTGTCGGGCAGAAGCTTCACCGCGGCCGCGCGCTGATTGATCATGGGCTCTATCGTGAAGATCATGCCCGCCTCCAGGGTCACGCCGGTCCCGGGGCGCCCGTAATGCAGGACCTGCGGGTCTTCATGGAAGGCGCGGCCTATGCCGTGTCCGCAGTATTCGCGCACCACCGAGTAGTGCTGGCCTTCGGCGAAGGTCTGGATGGCGTGACCGATATCGCCCAGGTGGATGCCGGGGCGAACGAGCCGTATGCCCCGCAACAGGCATTCATAGGTGACCTCGGTCAGGCGGCGCGCGGCGATCGAGGGCTCCCCCAAATAGAACATGCGGCTCGTATCGCCGTGATACTCGTCTTTGATCACGGTGATGTCGATA
>DAHWGZ010000148.1 GCA_027335965.1 Acidiferrobacter sp. | reverse complement strand
CCGTAAAAGGACACAACGCGGTCATGCCCATCATCGTTCGCACGGCCAATCGTCCGTACAAGTGGGAGCTCGGGGTCGCCAACCTGGCGGATGTCGCCAATGTCGAGAAGAAGATGCCGGAGGACTATATCACCGAGGACGGTTTTGGCATCACCCGCAAGTGTCGTACCTATCTCGAGCCGCTCATTCAGGGGGAGGATTATCCGCCGTACAAAAACGGCCTGCCGCACTATGTGCGGCTGAAGAATGCGCCCGTCAAGAAAAAGCTGGGCGGGGAATTCAAGGTCTAGCCATGACAATTGACAAGGCCCGCGAGCTCTTGCAGGTGCAAGCTGGCTTCGGGGGCTTTTATAACGGAAATGCGGCCAAGCTCATACTCTCGGAGGTCTTCCGGGAGCATGGGCAGGCTGCGGTCGACGGCTTGATCCGTGAAGTCGGACTGGACCGCGTCTTTGGGTTCGAGCCGGGGACCCGGTTCGAGGGAGGGTTGGCGCTGAAGAAGTCATAACATGAACAGGCGTCCACCCCAGGCCGTGCACGATTTTTAGTTACCATCCTAGGGGAGCCATAGCATGTCTGTCGATCTTGCGGTCGTGTTCGTTTGTGCCCTGTTGGCTTTGTTATACGGGGGCGTTTCCATTCTGTGGGTCATGAAGCAGCCGACCGGCACGGCGCGCATGATGGAGATCGCGCAAGCCGTCCAGGAGGGGGCCAAGGCCTATCTGAATCGCCAGTACCGCACGATCGGGCTGGTCGGCGTCATTCTCTTCGTTCTGATCTTTGTCTTCCTGCAGCATCTCACGGCCATCGGCTTTGCGATCGGCGCCATCCTGTCGGGACTGGCCGGCTATATCGGCATGAACGTCTCGGTCCGCTCGAACGTGCGCACGGCCGCCGCCGCCTCGAGCGGCATCAATGCCGCGTTGCGCGTGGCCTTTCGTGGCGGGGCGATCACCGGACTGCTGGTCGTCGGCCTGGGCCTTTTGGGGGTGACCGGCTATTTCGCGGTGTTGCTCGCCCTGACGCCCGCCTCCGCCCACATCGATGTCTCGCCGCTCGTGGGGCTCGCCTTCGGCGGTTCCCTGATCTCGATCTTCGCGCGCTTAGGGGGCGGCATCTTCACCAAGGGCGCCGATGTCGGCGCCGATCTCGTCGGCAAGGTCGAGGCCGGCATACCGGAGGATGACCCGCGTAATCCCGCGGTCATCGCCGACAATGTCGGGGACAACGTGGGCGATTGCGCGGGCATGGCCGCGGATCTCTTCGAGACCTATGCCGTCACCGTGGTTGCCACCTTGCTGCTCGGCCACCTGGATTTCCGGGGTTTTCACGGGGCCTTGATCTATCCGCTGGCCCTGGGCGCCGCGTCCATAATCGCCTCGATCATCGGCACGTGGTTCGTGAGGGCGCGCGAGGGCGGCAAGATCATGAACGCCCTGTACCGCGGCCTCATCGTCACCGGGGTCATTGCCGCCGCGCTCTTCTATCCCGTCACGCACTGGCTCATGCACGGCATCGGCGCGTACCCGATCGACGGCAGGACGCTCACGGTCACCGACATTTACTATTCGGCGTTGACCGGGCTTTTGGTCACGGGCCTGCTCGTCGTCATCACCGAGTACTATACGGCGACCGAATACAAGCCGGTGCGCTACATCGCCCAGGCCTCCACGACCGGTCACGGCACGAACGTGATCGCCGGACTCGCGGTGTCCATGAAGGCCACCGCCGCGCCGGTGCTCGTGATCTGCGCCGGCATAGGCCTCGCCTATCATCTCGCCGGGCTCTATGGCATAGCGGTCGCCGCCAGCGCCATGCTGTCGCTGGCCGGCATGATCATCGCGCTCGATGCCTATGGTCCGATCACCGACAACGCCGGCGGCATCGCCGAGATGGCCAATCTCCCGCCGGCGGTGCGCGCCGTGACCGACCCGCTCGATGCGGTTGGCAACACCACCAAGGCCGTCACCAAGGGTTACGCCATCGGCTCGGCGGGGCTCGCGGCGCTCGTGCTGTTTTCGGACTTCACGCATGAGCTGAAGGCGCGGGGTCACGCCTTCAGCTTCGATCTCTCCAACCACATGGTGATCATCGGCCTGTTCCTCGGCGGCCTCATCCCCTACCTCTTCGGCGCCATGGCCATGGAGGCGGTGGGCCGGGCGGCGGGCGCGGTCGTGGTCGAGGTGCGCCGGCAGTTCAAGGAGATCCCGGGCATCATGGACGGGAGCGCGCGGCCGGACTACTCGCGCGCGGTCGACATGCTCACCAAGGCCGCGATCCGGGAGATGATCATCCCCTCGCTGCTGCCGGTGTTGGTGCCGGTCGTGGTCGGGATACTGCTCGGCGCCCAGGCCTTGGGCGGGGTGCTGATGGGCACCATCGTCACGGGACTTTTCGTGGCCATCTCCATGACCACCGGCGGTGGCGCCTGGGACAATGCCAAGAAGTACATCGAGGACAATCACTTCGGAGGCAAGGGGTCCGAGGCCCATAAGGCGGCGGTCACCGGCGACACGGTCGGCGACCCGTACAAGGACACGGCGGGGCCGGCGGTCAACCCGATGATCAAGATCATCAACATCGTCGCGCTCTTGCTCGTCCCCCTGCTCCACCTGTAATGCATTAGGCCGCCCCGGGGGCGCATTCCCGCCCCCGGGGGCTCGTGGCCGGGCCTAGCCCAAGCGACGCGCCCACGTCGAGGTGTCGGCGTTTGCGGAAATTGCTAGACTGCGCCCATGAAGATCTGCATCGTCTCCGACAGCCACGACAATCGCGAACTCCTGAACGCCGCCGTAGCCGAGGCCAAGTCCCTTGGGGCCGAGGCCGTGCTCCATTGCGGCGACATCGTCGCCCCGAGCACCCTGCGGACCCTGCGCCGCCATGGCCTGCCCATTCACGCGATCCATGGGAACAATACGGGCGACACCTTTCATATGTCGCGGCTGGGCCAGGAATCCGAAACCTTCGTTCGCTACTACGGGCAGGACGCCGACATCGGGCTCGCGGGCCGGCGGGTGTTTCTCGTGCATTATCCGCACTATGCCTATGCGCTCGCGTGCACGGGCGACTGGGATATCGTCTGCTGCGGCCATGATCACGTGGCCGAGGTCAAATCGGTCCTGAACGTGAAGGGCGGCAAGACCGCCATGGTGAATCCCGGGACCGTGGGGGGGGTGGGGGCGGCGGCCACCTATGTGATGGCGGATCTCGAGCAGATGTCCTTTGCCATCCGCGAGGTGCCGCCGCCCGAGCCGCGTTAGCGCGGCATGCCGCCGATCATGACGCGTTGGCCATGCGCGAGCGAACCGAGATAGCTCACGAGGTCGGCCATCGTCTGGCTGCCGTAGGCGGGCGGGTGACCCATGAGGCCGTTGGCCACGCAATGGCGGATCTGGGTCTCCAGGGTGATCACCTTATGCAGCTTGGGGCTGTAGCGCGGGAAGATGGCGGCGGCATTGACGAGGCTCGGAATGCGCTTGCCGTTGGGCAGGCGACCCATGACGCGTCCGCCATCGATATGACAGCTGGAGCAGGTCGTGTGCCGTCCATGGAAGCTTGGCTCGTGGCCGCCGAAGCTGTCGGTGTTGAAGATGTGCGCGCCTTTCTTGACGGCCTGCGACAGGGCGACGGAGGCGGGGGAGGCGAAGGCGGTCGTGGCCAGCCCTAGGGCAATCACGCCTGCTACTATGCGTACGCGGGGTCGAATTATCATGAGTGAAGGCTCCATCCATCGGTTTTTTTGAAGCCTCTAGCGTAGCGAACGCCGATAATCGGCGCAACCGCCCCGATTCCGCCGGAAAAGCCCTGTTTCCACGGCCGCCCCGTCTGCCTTACGCGGCTTATATGTGCTACCCTGCCGCGCAACTCCAAATGCCATCCGCCATGTCTTCGATACCCAATACCACCCGCCCCAGCACACGCTGGCTGCCCGATATCGCCCTCGTCACGTCCGTGGCGGCACTGTTCTTTGGTTTCATGCTGGGAACCCGCGAACTCGGCGTGCCCGATGAGGCGCGATACTCGGAGATTCCGCGGGAGATGGTCGCGAGCGGCCACTACATCACGCCGCGGCTCGATGGCGTGCTGTATTTCGAGAAGCCGCCGCTCTTTTACTGGCTGCAAACCCTCTCCATCCACCTGTTTGGTCTCGGCCAATGGTCCATGCGTTTCTGGACCGCCTTTTTCGCGGTCCTGGGCTGCGTGGCGGTCTACGTCACCGGTCGGGCGCTCCACAACCGGCGTACCGGGCTGCTGTCGGCCATGGTCCTCGGGACCTCGCTGCTTTACTTTGGGATGGGGCATGTCGTCACGCTCGACATGACCGTCTCGGTGCTCCTCTCCCTCAGTCTTTTCACCTTCATGCTCGCAAACCGCGCGCCGCCCGGCCGGACGCGACGCCTGGGGATGTGGGGGGCCTTTCTGTGGGCGGCGCTGGCGACGCTCACCAAGGGCCTGATCGGCATCGTGTTCCCGATGATGGCCATCGGCCTCTGGATCATCGTTCTCTGGGATTGGTCGATCCTAAAGCGCATGTATCTGGTGAGCGGCTTCGCGCTCTTTTTGCTCGTGGC
>DAHWGZ010000147.1 GCA_027335965.1 Acidiferrobacter sp. | reverse complement strand
CACCTATTTGCCACGCAAGTTCAAGATCGGCATCGCCGTGCCGCCGGTCAACGATGTCGACGTCTTGGCGCAAGACCTGGGTCTCATCGCCATTGTCGAGCGCGATCGCATAATGGGTTTCAACGTCGCCGTCGGCGGCGGCATGGGGACCACGCATGGCGACCGAACGACGTATCCGCGGCTCGCGGACGTCATCGGATTCTGCACGCCCGAACAGGTCCTGGCGGTGGCTGAGCAGGTGCTGCGCATCCAGCGCGATGCCGGCGATCGCACGAACAGGCGGCATGCGCGCCTCAAGTATACGATCGACAATCGCGGGCTTGCGTGGTTCAAGGGGGAACTCTCCGAGCGCCTCGGATATGCCTTGGGGGCGGCCCGCGACTATCGCTTCACGACCCGCGGCGACCGCCTTGGGTGGGTCGAGGACGGCGAGGGGCGCTTGCATCTCACGCTGCGGGTGCAAGCCGGCCGCGTGCGCGATGAGGGCGCGTCGCGCCTGTTGACCGCGCTCGCCGAGATCGCGCGTATCCATGAGGGCGATTTTCGCCTGACCCCCAACCAGAACCTCACGATCGCCGGGGTGAGTTTCACCCAGAGGCCCGTCATCGAGGGCCTGCTCGTCCATCACGGTGTGGCAGGGCCTGCCGGTCCCGAGGGCGTGCGCGGCCATGCCATCGCCTGTGTCGCCCTGCCTACCTGTGGGCTTGCCATGGCCGAGGCCGAGCGCGCGCTGCCCGGATTTCTAGAGCGCCTGGAGGCGGTCCTCGCGCCCCTCGGGCTCGATCGCGAGGCGATCTCCGTGCGTCTGTCGGGTTGCCCCAACGGCTGCGCGCGCCCAAGGCTCGCCGAGATCGGGCTTGTCGGCAGAAGCCTCGGGCGCTACCAACTCTACCTCGGCGGCGGATTCGCGGGCGAGCGCCTGAACGCGCTCTACCGAGGAAACCTCACGCTAGATGAGGTGGTGACGGCCCTTGCGCCGCTTTTCGCCGACTATGCCGCGCGCCGCCATGGGGCCGAGCGCTTCGGCGATTTCGTGATCCGCGCCGGTCACATGACGAGCGCCCCCGATGCGTCTTGAAATACATCCAAAGAGGAGAATGAGCCATGACATTATCTATCGGTGATACCGCACCGGATTTCGTGCAGGAGTCCACCCTGGGGCCGCTGTCGTTCCATGACTGGCTTGGTGATGACTGGGGCCTGCTGTTTTCCCATCCGGCGGACTATACCCCGGTATGCACCACCGAACTCGGCGAGACCGCGCGGCTCATGCCCGACTTCGCGCGCCGCGGCGTCAAGGTCGCGGCGCTGTCGGTGGATCCGCTCGACTCCCATAAGGACTGGATCAAAGACATCAACGACACCCAGGGCGTGCGCGTGATGTTTCCGATCATTGCCGATCCCGACCGCAAGGTCGCGGCCCTTTATGGCATGATCCACCCGAAGGCGAGCAGTGCCGCCACCGTGCGCTCGGTGTTTTTCATAGACCCCGACAAGAAGATCCGCGCCACCATCACCTATCCCGCCAGCACCGGCCGGAACTTCGCCGAGATCCTGCGGGTGATCGACTCGCTGCAGCTCACCGACTCCCATCCGGTGGCGACCCCCTTGAACTGGCATACCGGCGGTGAATGCGTCATCGTGCCCTCCTTGAAAGACCCCGAGGCCTTGCGCCAGGCGTTCCCGGCGGGTTATCGGGAACTGCGTCCCTATCTGCGGATGACGCCGCAACCAAAGACCTGACGGTACCGGAACCATAAAAAGACACGCGTGAGACCAGGCTTTCCGGTTTGCGCCATAAGAGAGCGATCTCGGGCCCCGGCGGCTACAGGCCGCCGGGGCCCTTATGAATGAGACCGTCAGTGGTGGGATGAGTGGGGGCGCGGTGAGAAGCGGGTCGCTAAAACCCGCGTGCCGCCCAATATCGCGAGCAGCACCCCGAGGGCCAGAAGGTCCTGCCAGTTCAAGTGGTGGGCATAGAGCCCCACGAAGACCTCGCGCAGCACGAACACAAAGCCGACCTCGGCCAGCACCTGCAGGCGGATACGATGGAACTCCAGGTAATCCGTAAAGCTGCGAAAGAGTTCTATCAGAATGAACACCGACAGCACGTCCGACACGAGGTGTTGGCCGGTGGCCTTTACGAGGTCGTGAGAGGCCATCGTGCCCATGCCCTGTACCGCTTCGATCAAAAGCTCGATGGCGGCGAAGTAGTCGAAGACGAGGCCCGCGATCGCGCCTAACAGGGTGGCAAGCATGATGAAGATCAGGGTGATGATCATGCCGTCCAGGAGCCGCCCCTGAAAGCGGATGACGCGCAGGCGCGTCGGCGAGAGCGCGGTGTTCGGGGGGCTATTCGCCGAGGATTGGTGTTCTGTCATGAATGAGATGCCCGCCCTGTTGCGCCGTTTCTAGTGTCCGTGCCGGCGGTGCCGCCCTTCGATTACGGGATCTCGCGGGCCCCGGCGTTTCTTTTAGAGTCTAGCACGTTCCTCCGATCGCACGACGTGTCCCGGAAAGCGTCGGCCCGGCGTGAGGCGGTCGTGCCATGATGGGGCAATCGACTGCGGATCGAAGCAGCGCCGGGGCGGTCGGGTCTGGCAGGGCGGGGTCGGGGCCGGCTCGAATCGAGGCGTGTCACAAAGGGCGTGGGGCACATGCCCACGGCCGATACCAAAACGCCCCGCACGTTCGTGGCCGAGGCCATGGCCTGCCGTCACGGTGGGGTTCCGTGGGCGGCAACGCGGGCTTGGGCGGTCTGGACGCCCCGGGCCTTCCTTCGTCAGAGAGGCAGATAGAGGAGGCAGTAGCCGCGCGGACTGATAGGCCCCTGGACCACCTGGCAGAGCCCCTCGCGCATCATGCCGGGACCCATGGCACCACCCATCATGCCATGCCCGGGCTTGCCTCCCGCGGGGATAAAGTGCTTGCACATGCTGCACATCTTGCCGTCACTGGGATGATCCTGGTAATGGGCGATGGCCTTCGTGACCTGGGCTGGGGCCGCCTGGGCGGTACCTCCCAAAAACGGCAATGCGGCGATTCCCGTGGCCGCCGCGGCCACCGATTTCAGCCAGTTCCGCCGGGATAGCTTGGATGACGCGTTCATTGTCAGCACCTCCAACCTGATGAGGGCCCAGGGCCCACGATGATGCTACGCCGCCCCCATGTCGGCCGCCACTTGTGGCGATCCGGGCCGTCTTGGACCTCCGCTAACCCAGATATCGTGCCGCCGGCCTGATCGTGAAAGCGCGGCTGGGGATGCGAGCGTAGGCCAAGATACGAGATCTATAAAAGCACGCGGAACCAAATTTTCGCGCATCGATGATCCCGAAATTTCGGTCACGCATCCCATCGCGCAAGACCCTGGAGGCATCGACGCCATCGATACGCGAGCGTCTGCCATGGATCTCCGAGGGGCCATGTCGGCGGCGGCTTGCGGCTTGAAACGATGCCCCTTACGTCCCCGGCCCCAAATCGGCGGCGCGCCCCGTCTTGGCGCGCAAGCAACAGCCTATGGGTCGGGTGCCCCACGCCTCGTCCAGGACGCAGGACGGATGACGAGGCCTTACGGGCCCTTCAGGTCGTTTCACCGATCGGGTACACTCATCTGTCATGAACCTTCTTTTCTGGCGCGCGCCGCGCATCCCGGTCTTGTCGCTTCGCGGTATCATCGCGGCCAAGCCCTACGCCATCAGCCTTGCCGCCTATCGCGAGCCGATCGAGCGGGCCGTGACCCTGGCCCGTGCCTGCAAGCGTCTCATTCTTTCGATCGAGAGCCCCGGGGGCTCGCCGGTCCAGTCGGACCTCGTGGCGAGCTTCATCCGTGAGCGCGCGCAGGAGCAGGACGTCAAGGTGCTCGCGGTTATCGGGGATGTGGGGGCCTCCGGGGGCTACTGGATCGCGTGCGCGGCCGATGAGATCTACGCGAACCGTATGAGTATTGTCGGTTCCATCGGCGTGATCGGTGGCGGGTTCGGGTTCGCAGAATTCATTGCCCGTCACGGCATCGAACGGCGTATCTATACGGCGGGCGAACATAAGTCGCGCCTCGACCCGTTTCGCCCGGAGCAGGCCGACGACATCGCCTTTACCAAAGAGCTCCTTACCGACATGCATGCCGAGTTCAAGGACTGGGTACGCACCCGTCGCGGCAGCCGTCTGGGACCCGAGCCCGAGGTGTTCGATGGCTCCTACATGTTGGGGAGCAAGGGTAAGACCCTGGGTCTCATCGACGGCTTCGCGAGTGTCGACTCGCTGGTGCGCGAGATCGGTGGCAAGCGCGCCAAGCCGGTCTTGATCGGGCCCAAGCGTGCGCGGGGCCTTATGCGCCTCATGGGCCAAAGTGCCCTGGAGGCGGCCTTCGACGTGGCGGAGGATCGCCTCGCCCAGCCACGCGCGCGACTCTGAGCGCTGTCCGACCCCCTTATCCCCGCACATCGTTTCCGTCCCGCTTTTGCGTCGAGCCCATGGCGCCAAAGTGCGCCGATGGTGGGCTGGGGCGTGAATCCGATTGATGGCGCGCCCCCGGTGGTGTGACAAAGAGCGGCACGCTGCCACTTTACGTCAGGCGCGACCACGTAGGTG
>DAHWGZ010000146.1 GCA_027335965.1 Acidiferrobacter sp. | reverse complement strand
CTCCATCATCCCGCATGGCGTCGCAGCGCTCGGCTACACCATGCAGCTGCCGGTCACGGAAAAGTTTCTTGCCACCGAAGAGGAGCTGCGCGATCAGATTGCGATCCTGATGGGTGGGCGCTCGGCCGAAGAGTTGATCTTTGGAGATGTGTCGAGCGGCGCGGCCAACGATCTTGAACGCGCCACGGCCATTGCCCGCGACATGGTCACGCGCCTTGGCATGAGTGAGAGCCTGGGGCCGCTCACTTGGGGACGCCGGCAGCAATCGCTGTATCTGGATGGCGGATACACCGAGGAGGCCAACTACAGTGAAGAGACCGCGCGGCAGATCGATGCTGCTGTCAAACAGCTGGTCGAACAGCAACACCAACGCGCCCGCGCCATCCTGCAAGACAAGCGCGTGGCGCTCGAGCAGTTGGCAAATGCCCTCGAGGCGCGCGAGGTGATCAGCGGCGAGGACATGCGCCGTATCATCGCACCGCTCGTGCCCGTCCGCGCATCATGACAAGTCGCCCCGATTGGAGGCCGCGGCGCCGTTGCCACGCCTGTCGGCCATCAAGGCCTGCACCAAGCGCGGGCGGCCGCCGGGGGGCAAAGACGTCTCTTATTGGGGATCGGTCTGGCGGGTCAAGATCGCGGCCTGGCACCGAGCCAGGGTCGCGCACAGACCAAGCGTCGAGCCTCTGTTTCTGTCGGACGATAGTCAACGTTTGTATTGGGCCCGCCATGTGGCCGCCGCGCAGAGATCCGCCATGTGCGCCATGAGCAGAGAAACTGCAGAAAATCCGATGCACGAATCTTTGCTGTGGATAGAGGGAGGCATGATATTCGTGGAAAGGCGCGCCTTATGAGGTTCAACATATCAAAAATGGCAGTTAGGGAAATCAAAGGTCGTGGACGTATATACGAGGCTTGCCAGGGACACTTTGTGATGATGTGTTTGACGTGCCTGCCGATGATGGTGGCAGGGGTTAGCCCTCCTGTCTTCAAACATCTGGCCAAGGGCAATCGTAAAGGCATCCCGGTAATGAGCCAGAAGCGCCCCCGATTCGTTTATGCCGCGAATTTCGATAGCAAAACCGTTTCAGAATATCGCATTGGACCCCATGGTGGGTTGAGTCCGATTGGTACCATCAAGGCAGGAAGCGGGCCCTACCGCATTTGTACAGATCCCGCCGGGCCTTATGTGTATGTGCTGAACCGTGGCACGTTCGCCACCGCGGGGAGCATTTATGCGTACCAGGTCGGCAGACATGGGCTGTTGCGTATGATCGACGAGGTCTCGAAAGTTTCCGGCTCGGATATGACTATTGGCCCCCACGGGCGACGTCTGTACGTTGTCGAGACGGGGGCGATTGCGGAGTATGCCATTGGCTCGGGGGGGCGCCCTTAAGCGAACAAAAGCCGTGAGCCCAATGTCGGGCATTAAGGGAATCGGCATTGACGCGACCGGCCGGTACCTTTTTGCTGTTTATTAGGGATCGCTACTCCAATACACGCAGGCTTTACGAATACGCGATGGCAAGCGACGGCGCGCTGGCTTTAGTCGGGAGTTGTACCTTGGGGACCTCCGTTTCCCTGGCAATAAATCCTGCCGGTCCGTACATCTATGTGGGAAGCATTCTTTGGAATAACGGGGGCTCCAATCCCCAAATCTCGGTCTCTGTCATCGGGCACGATGGCGTGTTGATGCCGGTACAGACAATCCACACAAAAAAACCTTGCGCTATCGATGGCGGCGAGTAGAAGTGGTCGGTACTTATACGCGGGCTTCAGCAACAACACAGTCTTGAAGTATCGTATCGGTGCCGGTGGCACGCTGAGCGTGATGGGCAATGCGCCAACTCAGCGCCTACCGATGTCGATTGTCGTGGGCGTCAATGGGCATATCTATGTGGCCAACGTGGGTAGCGATACGATCTCGAAATACGCGGTTCGCGCCAATGGATCCTTTGCCGCGCCTGGGGTTATCGTCGCGCTGCGTCCGAATGCGAGTCTCACGTTCGCCCCCGCGGATGGACGCCACCTGTATGTTGTGCAGCATGGATGGCCACCACCGCGGCCTGTATCTTCGATCTTTGAGTATACGGTGGGGCCTAAGGGGGCACTCACGAAAAGCCATAAGGTGGTGGAAACCCCGTCCATATCGCCCATACAAATGGCGGCAGGCGGCCGGTATGCGTCCCAAGGGCACGGATCCATGGGCTCGATGCTCAGGTATCGTGTCGGATCGCAAGGACAGCTTCATCCCATGGGGCATCGTGCCGTGGATTGTCACCAAGCCATGACCCTCGATCCGAGGGGTCCTTATGGCTATTGCGTGGCCGGCAATGGTGTGGCTCAGTACGCAATCCAGGCGAATGGCCAGCTTGTGGAAATGGGCCAGGCGCGACTAGGCTACTCGGCGTCCTACCTCGTCATCGACCCCACGGGCCGCTACCTCTATGCCGGACTTGGTGATGGGGTGGTTCGCGTGTATGGCATCGGGCCGCTCGGCACACTCAAGTCGTCCGGCACCGTTCATCTCGGAAAAGGTTTTTTCCCGCCCTTCGTCATCGATCCTAGCGGCAGGTATGCCTATGGAGTACACAGTCACTTCAACAGCAAGGGCACGCTTGCGACCTTCGTTTCGGAATACGTGATCAAAGCCAACGGCGACCTTGCCAGGATGGGCCGCGTTGCGGTAAGGCAACTAACGCCGGATGCAAGCCAGATCGACCCTCGGGGCCCTTACGTCTTCCTGTTTTCCCGTCTCGGCGGGGAGGTCTGCGAATACAAGATCTTGTCAGGTGGCATGCTTATGCCGATCAAAAGGAGGTTCCCCGGTCTCAATGACGTCAATGACATCATTATGGATCCCACAGGGAAATATCTATTCTTCAG
The DNA here is from genome assembly GCA_027335965.1 of Acidiferrobacter sp. The sequence goes on along the minus strand of DAHWGZ010000146.1, from coordinate 1,734 downwards.
GCACAATATCGGGCCCGGAGATGGGCAGGGACCAGGAAAAACCGTATACCTCGCGGTATCCATGGGGCCCGATGAGGCCATTGCGCCGATCGGCTTTGTTGCCACCGGCAGTGCGCCACGTTCACTCGCAAGTACTCCGTATTGAGGGGGCGGGAATCGGTTCGATCCAAGGGCGCGTGTAGGTCGCTATGCCGGGCGTTGGTGGTGGCCCGCTCGGCTTTCTTGTCAACAAGACGGCTCGGCGATTTTCGGGTCACCATTTTGCGATGGTTCGAAGCTTGTTCAAGGGGTGCGCGGCCGCCCGCATCGCCAGCAAACCGTACAAGCCGTGCACTTAGCTGTTTATCAAAGAGGCGGTCGCCGAATCATAACGGAAAAACGCCAGGTAGGCGCAAAGCGATGTACCCAAACGCCCTACTGTCGCGCCGCTTCATCTTGAGTTCTGCATACCACCGGATTGGCGCCGAATCGTGCTTTGCCACACCGTCTTGTGCGCACAATAGAACTACCAACAAACCGGTGTACATGAAGATCTTTGGACTCGGGTCGGCTCACTCGGTGCCTCTACCAGCGTAGGTGGTTTCCCATAAAGCCGTTTGCGGTCCATGGGCCTGCGCCTGCAAGAAAGCGCAAGCCACGGCCGCTAAGACGACCGCAAGAGCGCCGGCAAGCGGCTCAATTGGTGGACGATGATGAAGCGCCCCCCGCCCTTTGCGATCCGCGCCTTCCATTTGTGCATGCGCGCGATATAGCGTGTGGGATTCATGTTCTCGCCGTACGATTTGATGACATTGACCGCGAACACGGAGACTTGGTTCAAGGGTAACGGTACATGGCGCACGGCGCCGGGCGGAAGATCCTGGCGCATGTCGGATACCACGATGATCTCCTTGCGAGCGGCGGGGATGCCCCGCAGAAATTGCGCCGCCTCCAAAAGCGCGCCGCTTATATCGGTGTAGGCTGTGCCACGCCGCTTCTCCATGGCCTTCACGAATGCCGATATGCGAGCCGCCATCGCGCGTTTTTCCGCATCGGCTTGCGCTGGTCGGCGGGATAGGGTGATGGCCGCCACACGGTCCTTGTTTGTGAAGCTCAAGCTTGTGATGCGTGCCACCGCGATGGTGTCACCAGGCTCCAAGGTGCCCAAGAGATAGCGGATGATGCGCGCGGCCTTCGGAACCGCCTGGATATAGGATCCAGAGGTGTCGACCAGGACATAGACGGCACGGCCACGCGGGCCGGTAGCGCATCCTGACAGGAGCAAGGCCAGAAGCAGGGGCGGCAGAAGGTGCTTCATCCACGCGACTCCGGATGCGCAAGACGTTCCGTCCGTTGGCGCTCCATGGTGGCATGCCAGGTCTTCTCGATCACGAGCGGCAGGAAGATGACGATGTCGTAGAGGGCATTGATCGCCACGCCGAGATAGCGCACGAGGCGCGCGATCACATGCAGGGCAAGGCTTAAAAAATGGAGCATACCCACCAGGATCATGCCGCCCACGGTGCGCGCGGAATAGATGAAAGACTCTAAGGGGATGGCGACGAACGCCAAGGCAAAAGGCAGGATGAAGCCAAGCACCATCTGGCCCGCGGTGGGGATCCAGGAGTTGATGGACAAAAGGCTCACTTTGGCGTGGGTCGTGAGCGATGCCGCGAGCGCCTCATTGTCAACGGCAAGTTGCTCGCGCAAGAGCGCAAGCGCTGCCTCTATGCCCGCCATGACGAGGAGAAGGCT
>DAHWGZ010000145.1 GCA_027335965.1 Acidiferrobacter sp. | reverse complement strand
CGGCCGGCATTGCCGGCCATACGGCCGGCAATGGGGGAAGGCTCTGGCGTCGGTCCGTCTGACAACGTGAAACCGGACCCGATGAAGCAGGAAATCCGCTTCGGTCATGTTCGTGCATAACCGAGCAAGTCTGATGGAACGGTGCATGGGAAAGATTTTCCAGATGCGCGCCATATCCACCCCCTACGGCACCGGGCGCCCCTGCAACCGCGAACGCCTCACGCTCGTCCTGCGGCGCGCGTTGCCAAATTCCTCCGAGGGCGAACCACTCCGGCCGCCTTATTGGCGCCCGGATAGAGGGGGACGGGAGCGGTCAACTGCCGTTTCCAGGATCATGCAATCGGCGGCAACTTACACTCCCGGTACGTCCGTTCCGACGAAGCCCTCCGGGAACAATACGCTTTCGTAGCCGAAGAATTTGAGGTCGCGGATGCGTGAGGGGTAGAGGATGCCGTCCAGATGGTCGCACTCATGCTGCACGACACGCGCATGAAAGCCCTCGACCTCGCGGTCGATCACCGCGCCATCGATATCAAGGCCCCGATAACGGATGCGCCGATGACGCGGCACGAGTCCACGCATGCCCGGCACGCTCAGGCATCCTTCCCAGGCCTCCTCCTGCTCCTCGCCCAATGGTTCGATGACCGGATTGACGAGGACGGTCTCGGGGACCGCCGTGGCCTCGGGATAACGCGGATTGGCGCCGACGCCAAACAACACGACGCGCAACGGCACGCCGATCTGCGGAGCGGCAAGTCCGGCGCCCTGGAGGGCCGCCATCGTGTCTTTCATGTCTGCCACGAGGTCGGCGAGCGCAAGCGCCGAGATGTCGCTTACCTCCTGCGCCCGCGCCCATAGCAAAGGATCGCCCATTCGCCGTATTGCCCTTACCGCCATGACTTTACCCCCCGTCCGTTCGGCCCCATACTAGCGGCATTGTATCAGAGGAGAATTTCGTGCGTCGTATTGCCCTGATCGCCGCCGCCACCCTCGGCCTCGTCACGCAGGCCTGGGCGGCTACCCCGCGCCTCTACGAGGTCGATGTCCTGGTGTTCGCGAACCATCTCCGGAAACTGGACGGGAATGAACGCTGGAACCAAGAAAAGATCAAACGCATAACGGGCTTCAAGAAGGCGCTCTCCCCCAGCCATGGCCTGCCCCAGGGCTCGCAGCTCGCGGTCGCGCGCTCGATACTGGCGCACCATCCGCATTACACGATCCTCGCGGCACGCAGCTGGGTGCAGGACGTGATCGCGCTGCGCAAGACCAAGGCGGTGCGCATCACAAGCCGTCGCGATGGGCGGCTGAAGGGCGTCATCCGCGTCTTTCAGTGGCGACTCATGCATGTCGCCCTGGATCTGCACTACACGCCAGGCGCCGCGACCCGCTCATCCGGTCAGGCCACAGTCTATCAAATGGTCGAATCGCGGCCGGTGGCGCTGCGCGCGACCAACTACTTCGATCACCCCAAGTTCGGGGTCCTGGTGCGCGTCGTGCCCTATACGGGACCCGTGACCACGCCCCACTAGCCGCGGGTCGGGCGCCTCAGGCGCCGCCGTGCAAGCGCGGGATCGCGTGCTCCAGAAGCGTACGCGCCTGGGTCATGCCGCTTTCGAGATAACGCTCTATGGTGCGTAGATCGATCTCGCCCTCGACCTTGCCGGCGGCATAATTGGCCACCACCGCAAGCGATGCGTAGCAAAGGCCCAGCTCGCGCGCCAGCGCCGCCTCCGGCATGCCAGTCATACCCACGATGTCGGCCCCGTCGCGCTCGAGCTTCAGGATCTCGGCCGCCGTTTCAAAGCGCGGACCCTGGGTCGCCGCATAAGTCCCCCGCGGGGCCAGGGCGAGCCCGGCGCTCGTTGCGCTGTCGCGCAACACCGCGCGCAACGCCTCGCAATAGGGGTAAGTGAAATCGATGTGCGTGACGGGTTCGGGGTGATTCCCAAAGAAGGTGTGTGCGCGCCCGTACGTGTAATCGATGATCTGATCCGGGAGCACGAGGGTCCCGGGCGCAAGCGCGGTATTGATCGCGCCCACGGCATTCACCGCGATCACATCGCTGACGCCGCATTCCTTCAAGGCCCACAGGTTGGCCTGATAGTTCACGCTGTGCGGCGGTATGGTGTGGCCGTGGCCATGGCGCGGCAGGAACATCACCTCGTGCCCGCCCACGAGCCCATAGACCACGGGCGCCGACGGTTCGCCATAGGGGGTGCGCATCACGCGGCGCTCGCGCACCGTAAGGTTGCGCAAATGCGTAAGCCCGCTGCCTCCGATGATCGCAAGCGTCTTCATGGGAGCGCGTAGATCTCCTTGGTGTTGCGCAGAAAGCCGTTGTAATCCATGCCGCAACCGAAGACGTAGCGGTCCGGGACATCGAGGCCGGAGAAATCCGCCTCCAGGCCCGCCGCCCGCGTACGCGTCTTCGTGACCAGCACCGCCTTTAGCACCGCCGCCGCTCCACGCGCCTGCAGGGTATCGGCCAGCGCCGCCAGGGTCACCCCCTCGTCCAGGATGTCGTCGAGCAGCACGATGGTGCGCCCGGCCACCGGCAGGCTTGGGCCCGCCGCCCAGGTGATCTCACCGCCGGTCAGCTCGCCGCGATAGCGCGTCGCGTGAACGTAATCGACCTCCAGGGGGAACGCAAGCCGCGGCAACAGGTGCCCCGCGAACACCAGGGCACCATTCATGACGACCATCATGATGGGGTTGGCCCGACCCACGGCGTCGCGGATCGCGAGCGCCATGCGGTCCAAGGCCTTATCGACGTCGGCCTCGGCATGGATCCGCTCGGCCGTTTCCAGGACCTGCCAGGCCTGGCGCGCTTCGGATGCGCGATCACCGTCCCCCATCAGAAATCAATACGTGAACGTGACAGTGTCATCATCCATCGCCTGGGTGATGACAAAGGCCCCGCCCACGGTCTCTTCGATCTCGGGAATGAGGTCCTTGCCCCACAGATCGAGCGTCGGCGTGCATACCTTGAAATGGACGCCCGCCTCGTGCGCATCCTTTATGAAATCATAGACCGACTTGCTGCTGCCTTCCTGCACGAAGAGCTTTTCCGCAACGCCTCTGACCGCGAGCTCGCCTGCGCGGGCCGTCAACACCACCGTCACCTCATACTCCATCGCCGCCGCCACGGTCGCCTGAAAAAACGGCGCCCCGAGTTCGGAGGGGTTATGCGGGTCGGTGTTCACCATTATCATCAGAAGCTTGTCTGCCATCGCTACACTCCGCTCAAACGGTCCATAGGAAAGTCGCGGGATCTTAACAGCTTTTGCTTATAAATCCCATAGCCAGACGCGGCCGTGGCGGCCGCGATCAGGCCGCGCGGGCCTTAGAGGTTCAGGGTCTTCAGATAAGCGCGGAACTCGTTTTTGAGCTGCGGATGACGCAAGGCGTACTCGACCGTGGCCTCGAGATAACCAAGCTTGCTCCCGCAGTCGTAGCGCTTGCCCTCGAAGGCATAGGCGAGCACCTGCTCCCTTTCGAGGAGCTTCGCGATGCCATCGGTCAACTGGATCTCGCCCCCGGACCCGGCGCCCAGGCTTTCCAGGAGATCGAAGATCACCGGCGTCAGAATGTAGCGTCCCACGACCCCCAGGGTCGACGGGGCCTCGGCCGGGGCCGGCTTTTCCACGATTGCCTCCACCCGATGCAGGCGGTCGTCCCAGGGGCGCGCCTGCACGATGCCGTAGGCGCCCGTATCCTCGCGCGGCACATCCTGCACGCCGATGATGGCGTTGTGATAATGCGCGTAGAGGTCCACCATCTGGCGCAGCGCCGAGGGCCGGGCCTCTATGAGGTCGTCGGCCAGGATGACCGCGAACGGCGCGTCCCCCACCACCTGACGCGCGCACAGCACCGCGTGGCCGAGCCCCAAGGCCTCGGCCTGACGGATATAGATGCACGTCACCTCTTTGGGCAATATGCCGCGCAAGGACCGCAGGATCTTGTCCTTGCCGCGCCCCTCGAGCTCGGCCTCGAGCTCATAGGCCTTGTCGAAATGGTCCTCGATGGCGCGCTTGCTGCGGCCGGTCACGAAAATGAGTTCGGTGATGCCCGCATCGATGGCCTCTTCGGCCGCATACTGAATGAGCGGCTTGTCGACCACGGGCAACATCTCTTTCGGGCTGGCCTTGGTGGCCGGCAAAAATCGTGTTCCCAGGCCAGCGACCGGGAAAATCGCCTTTTTTACGACGCTCACTCCACAAACCCCCTTCTAAGGCCACATGCCAGGGACTTCCCTGACCCCTAGTCGCGATTCTATAAGCAAGGATCGGCGTGACGCCATCCCTCCCCGAAAGGCCCCTGGCGCCGCCTATTCCCTAGGCGTAGGTAGAGGCATCGGGGCGCTTCCCCATGCGCACGGATAACGACCTTGCCTCACGCTCATGCGGTCACTAGGCTTAAAAAACGCGGCCGGGCACGGCCTCGGATCGCCTCTGCCGTCTCACACACCACCACATCACCCGTGGGGAGGATACCATGAAGAACCTACAAGGACTCATAATTGCGGTCATGATCGCGGCCACGGCGCTGCTGTCTTCCGTGGCACGCGCCGAACAGTTGAACGACCGCGCGGCGCTCGCCGGCTTACATGTCGCAAAGACGATATTCCTG
>DAHWGZ010000144.1 GCA_027335965.1 Acidiferrobacter sp. | reverse complement strand
AGATGAACAGCACTTTGGACAGATCGAAACGGAGATCAAGATAATGATCCAGGAAATCGACATTCTGCTCGGGGTCCAGGACCTCGAGCAGCGCCGAGGCCGGGTTCCCCTGATAGGAGGAGCCGATCTTGTCGATCTCGTCCAACATGATGATCGGATTGGCCACCCCGACCTCACGGATCGCCTGAATGAACTTGCCCGGCATCGCCCCTATGTAGGTGCGTCGGTGGCCCTTGATCTCGGCCTCGTCGCGCATGCCGCCCACCGAAAACCGGTAGAAGGTACGGCCCAGCGACGCCGCTATGGAGCGGCCTATGGACGTCTTGCCGACCCCCGGGGGGCCTACGAGCAGCAGTATCGAGCCCGCCACCTCGCCCTTCATGACGCCCACCGCCAGGAATTCGATGATGCGATCCTTGACGTCATCGAGGCCATCATGGTCGCGGTCCAGGATCGTCCGCGCCTGCTTCAAGTCGATTTTGTCGCTCGAATAGCGGCCCCAGGGCAAAAGCGTCAGCCACTCGAGATAATTGCGCGTGACCGCGTATTCGGGAGACCCCATCTCGAGCACCGCCATCTTCTGCAGCTCCTCCTCGATGCGCTTGTTCGCGGCCTCGGGGAGGATGAGCGTGGCGAGCCGCTCGCGGAAGACCTCGATCTCGGCGGTGCGGTCGTCCTTGGCGATGCCAAGCTCCTTCTGGATGGCCTTGAGCTGCTCGCGCAGGAAGAACTGGCGCTGCTGTTCATTGATCTTCTCCTCGACCCGCTCGCTGATGCGCGCCTGGGTCTTGGCAAGCTCGAGCTCCTTTTTCAGGAGAAAGAGCACCTTCTCCAGACGCGGCTCAAGTTCGATGGTGCGCAGCACGTCCTGCAGCTCCGTCTTGCTGGCGGTGGTGAGGCTGGCGGCGAAATCCGCAAGACGCGAGGGCTGGTCCGGACCAAAGCGCGTCAGGAAGAACTTGAGCTCCTCCCCATACAGGGGGTTCAGCGGCAAGAGCTCCTTGATGGTGTTGATGACCGCCACCGAGTAGGCCTTGACATCACTACCCTCCGGGGCCTCGGGCTCGGGAAAATAGCGCGCGCGCACCGCGAAGGGCCGTTCGCCGGACAGCCACCGGTCGATGCGAAAACGCTGCAGGCCCTCCACGAAGACCTGCAGCTTCTCGTCGTTCTGCACCACCTTATGGATGCGGCAGACGGTCCCCATTTCATAAAAATCATCGCTCGCGACATCGACGGCCTCGTCCTTGCGGATCAAGACCAGGCCCACGACCTTGTGCGCGCTCTCGGTCGCCGCCACGATCGTGGAACTCCAGGGCTCGCGATCGAGGACCAGCGGGATGGCCTGGGCCGGAAAGAACGGCCGGTTCGTAATGGGCACGATCGGCAGGGATGTCGGCAGGACATCGCCGGCGCGCGCCAACGTCCCGCCGGAAGCGGATGTCGATTCGGGTTCGCTTTTGGTCATCTCATGATCGTTCGCTGGTAAGGAACTTCATCTTTAATGGGGCCATCGGGACCCGGTTCAAGGGTCTCGCGCATTGTGACAGATCGCGTCCGCGCGGGAACGCGGCCATGGTCGCACGGCCGACGCGGCGTCCCTGGTCAAGGTCAGACAGGGGGCTTATGATAAATGACAAGGCAATGCCGCAAGACGTGGAGGCCGCGCAATGAAAGCCTTATGGGTACTAACAGGCCTACTTCTTCTCGCCGGGTGCGCCACACCCATTCCGCGCGCCCTGCGGGCGCCGCGCATCACGTCCGTGAGCGTGGCCGAGGCACGCGCCCACGTCGCGCCCCTCGGGGCGCGCGTGCGCTGGGGCGGCGTCATCAGCAAGGTCATCAATAGTCCCCACGCAACCTGGGTGCAGGTCATCAGCCGGCCGCTCAGGCACGATGGCCGCCCGCGCCGGGCGCGGTTCAGCGGAGGACGCTTTCTGGCCCGGGTCCCGGGCTTCCTCGATCCCGACATCTACGCGGTCGGCCGCAAGCTCACCGTGGTGGGGGTCTTCTCCGGCTACGAGAAGAATCCGATCGGAAGCTATCTGTATGACTTCCCGGTGGTTCATACGCTCGCGGTGCATCTCTGGCGCCCCCGCCCCCACTACTACTCGCGCTATTACTACGCCAACCCCTGGCCGTGGGGTTGGGGCATGGGCGTGGGGCCGGACTTTGATTGGGGGTGGCGCGGGGACGACGACGGGCCCGGCTTCGGGCCATGAGCCCCGCTCTCGGAGGACAGGCGCCGTGAGCCGCCGCGCGAGCCGGGCGTGGGCGCCGCGGGCCGTGTTGGCCTGCGTGGCCGCGGGCCTTGTCGGCTGCGCCCTGCAGCCACGCCCCGCGGCCACGCACATCGACCGGCACATGGATTTGCAGGCGGTCCTCGCGCATCCGCGACGGACCCGGGGGGCGCGCGTGCGATGGGGGGGCCTCATCGTGCAAGACACCGTGGGCCCCGCCCACAGCACGCTGACGGTGCTTGCCTATCCCCTGAACGGGCAGGGCCGGCCACGCCTGAGCGGTATACCCCAGGGGCGTTTTCAGGCGGTGGCACCCGGCTATCTCGATCCCATACTGTTTGCCCGCGGACGGCTGGTCACGGTGGTGGGGACCGTGATCGGCACCAAACCCGGGCTCATCGGCCAGGCGCGCTACATCTATCCGCGCGTGCAGGTCCTCGCCACCCACGTCTGGCGACTCTACCGGCCCAGGCGGCATGTCTGGCACTTCGGCTTTGGGGTTGGCATCGGGCTTTGAGGCGGACGGCGGGCGGCGAAACCCAGGACCGCGATGAGGGGCGGGGCGTCTCGCAAGCGGCATCGCTCGTGACGACCCGCGGACAGGGGCTTCGTCGTGACCGCGACGGGGGGGCCCTTTATGGGCCTTCTCGGGAGGCGCCATGTCCGTATCGGGGCCCAGCGGCCCCGGGCCGCGAGGATCGTCTCAGGCGCTCTTGGGTTCGGAGGCCTTCGCGGCAAGCACCTCCACCAGGCTCGCGCACTCATTGGCGCGACGGCGCGCGGTATCGATGTCGGAGGCCATGGCCAAGGCCACGCCCATGCGCCGACGCATGAAGCTTTCGGGCTTGCCGAAGAGCCGCAGCTTGGTCCCGGGCACGCGTAATGCCGCGTCCAGGCGCCCGTAACGCACGCCCGTCGCGTCCCGATTGCCATAGATCACGGCGCTCGCGCCTGGACGCAGCAGCTCGGTCGACACCGGAAGGCCTAGGATCGCGCGGACATGCAGCTCGAACTCGCTCTGGTACTGACTTGCCAGCGTCACGAGGCCCGTGTCGTGCGGCCGCGGGCTCACCTCCGAAAACCAGACCTGGTCTTCGTTCACGAAGAACTCGCAGCCGAATATCCCGCGCCCACCGAGGGCCGCGGTGACCTTCTCGGCCATCTCGCGGGCGCGATACAAGGCCTTTTCGCTCATCGGCTGCGGCTGCCAGCTCTCCACATAATCGCCGCGCTCCTGCCGGTGCCCGATCGGTTCGCAGAAGTGCGTCTCGATGACCCCGCCAGGGCCGCTCGCGCGCACCGTGAGCAAGGTGATCTCGTACTGGAACTCCACGAACGACTCGACGATGACGCGCGCGATCGCCACCCGGCTCTTCTTCTGGGCCTCGTGCCATGCGGCCACGAGCTCGGCCTCGTTTGTGGCCACTGACTGACCCTTGCCCGACGACGACATGACCGGCTTCACGACGCACGGAAAGCCGGTGACCGCCGCCGCCGCCTGCAACTCCTCGAGGCTGCCGGCAAAGGCATAGCGCGAGGTCGGGATCCTCAGCTCCTCGGCGGCCAGCCGCCGAATGCCCTCGCGGTTCATGGTGAGGAATGCCCCGCGCGCCGTCGGTATGACCTCGGCCAGGCCCTCGTTTTCGATCTCCATGAGGGTCTCGGTGGCGATCGCCTCGAGCTCCGGGACCACGAAATCCGGTCGCTCGCGGGTAATGACATCGCGCACCGCGCGCCCATCGCGCATGTCGATCACATAGGAGCGGTGGGCCACCTGGTGGGCCGGCGCGCGCGCATAGCGGTCGACCGCCACCACCTCGACACCAAGCCGCTGGGCCTCGATGGCCACCTCTTTGCCCAATTCACCGCTGCCCAGCAAAAGCAGGCGCACGGCGTCGCGTGTCAAGGGGGTACCCAAAACTGTCATGGCGAGAACTCCGAAGCGGGGGTGGGGTGGTTGGCGCGCATCATACCCTCGGTCCTCAGTCTGTCAATTCTCGATATTCCGGTGATCGCCCGACACCACGACCGCGCGGCCATGCCCGGCGTCAATCCTAGGACGCCCATGCCGGAGACGCCCCGCCATCGCTCGGCATGCGATCCTCGCCCGCCTCCGCAAAGACCCGGACGGCCCTGGTCGAGACCAGGATCGGGAGGTTGACGCCGACCGCCCCACCAACCCGAACATCCACAAGGCCCCGCTCAGATTGGGGTGGCGAACCACGAAACCCAGGACCTCCGTGAGCGCCCGGCCCGGCCTGGGCGCACCGGTTTGCGCACCAGCATATGCCGCAGGGCCTGCCGGGCGCGTAGGACCAGGCCAAACGAGGCGGCATTGATCAAAAAAGATCAATCCGGTCCCAGAGACCCGATCAGGATCCCCGTCAGCGACAGCCCGCGAG
>DAHWGZ010000143.1 GCA_027335965.1 Acidiferrobacter sp. | reverse complement strand
CCGAGGAGCCGCGCGAGCAGGATGTCACGGACAAAGCCCGTGATCCTCGACACGAATGTCATGCCCCCCGCGGCAAACAGCGAACGAATCAGGCGATTGGCCACCGCTTCTCCTTAAGACCTCATCCCTACGGCCGCGCAAGGCCCGCGAGTATAGCGCCCCGCGCGCCCCCCACAAACGTCGGCCATCCACGCCATTGACAAGCCCCCGGGGCCACGGCATAGTGTGCCGCTTTTTCCTATCCTCTTCCCAGGAGCAGGCTTTTGGCGAATACAGTTCAAGCAAAGAAACGGGCGCGGCAGGCCGAGATCCACAGGCAGCGGAACGTCGCGTTTCGCTCGCAGATCCGCACCGCGATCAAAAAGGTGCTGAAGGCGGTGCACGACAAGGACATCGCAGGCGGTCAGATGGCGTTGCGCGAGGCAAGCTCGGTGATCGACCGCGGGATATCGCGCGGCATCATGCACCGCAATACCGCGGCGCGCTACAAGAGCCGCCTGAACGCCCGCCTGCACCGCGCGAGCACCTAGGGGCGCCCCCCAGGGCTCGGCTAGACGATCACGAGGTTATCCCGATGGATAACCTCGGGCTCGCCCTGGTAACCCAAGATCGACTCGATCTCCTCGCTCGGCCGCCCCATCATGAGACAGAGTTCCGCCGCCGGATAGTTGACGAGTCCGCGCGCCACCTCATGGCCCTCGGCGTCGACGCACGCCACCATCTCGCCCCGCGCAAACGAGCCCTCGACCCCACGGATCCCGACCGGCAACAGGCTCCTGCCGGCCTCGCGCAAGACCCGCACCGCGCCCGCGTCCAGGGTCAAGCGGCCACGCACCGCAAGATGCGCGGCCAGCCACTGCTTGCGCGCCGCAAGCCGCGAGGTCGCCGGATAGAGATAGGTCCCGAGCGTCTCGCCGGCCAGCACCCGCAAGAGCACGTCCGGCTCGCGCCCGGCCACGATCACGGTGGCCGCCCCCGAACGCGCCGCCTTGTGGGCGGCGGTCAACTTGGTGCGCATCCCGCCACGCCCCAACTCGCCCGGGGCGCCGGCCATGGCGAGATACAAGGGATCGCCGGCCGGGGCCTCGGACACCAGGCGCGAGGCGGGGTTGATGCGCGGATCCTCTTCATAGAGGCCGGCCTGATCGGTCAGGATGACGAGCAACTCGGCCTCGATCAGGTTGGCGACCAGCGCCGCCAGCGTGTCGTTGTCGCCGAAGCGGATCTCCTCGGTGGCCACGGTGTCGTTTTCGTTGATGATCGGCACCACCCCGAGCGACAAAAGCGCGCGCAAGGCGCTGCGGGCGTTCAGGTAGCGCTTGCGGTCGGCGAGATCATCATGGGTCAACAGCACCTGCGCGGCGTGACGGCCATGACGCGCGAACGCCGTCTCGTAGGCCTCGATGAGCCCCATCTGGCCGAGCGCCGCCAGCGCCTGCAACTCGTGCAGGGCGCGCGGCCGCTTCTTCACCGCGAGCCGCTGCATGCCGCAGGCCACGGCCCCCGACGACACCAGGAGCACGTCGCGGCCGGCCGCGCGCAGCGTGGCCAGTTGCGCCACCCAGGCCTCGAGCGCCGGTCGGTCGAGGCCCGCGCCATGATTGGTCAAGAGGCTGCTGCCGATCTTCACCACCACCCGGCGCACGCCCGGAAGAGCGCTACGCATCGTCGCCCTCTTCCCGGGTCTCGGGCGGCGGCGGCGCCACCGGGCCCAAGGCCTCGAGACGCTGCATCAGCCGCCCCATGAGTTCCGCGCAGCCCGACTTCTTGATGGCCGACACCACCGCGTAGGGGCCCGTCCAATCCAAGGCCTTGCGCAAGGCCTCGATGCGGGCGGGGCGCTCGGCCTCCGGCCACAGGTCGACCTTGTTGAACACAAGCCAGCGCTCCTTCGACCCGAGCTCGCCATCAAAGAGCCTGAGCTCGTCTTCGATGACGCGCACGTCGTGGATGACGTCGGTATGCGCATCCAGGGGCGCGACATCGACGAGATGCAAAAGCAGCCGGGTGCGCGCCAGATGACGCAGGAACTGCATGCCGAGACCCGCGCCCTCGTGGGCGCCGGCGATGAGCCCTGGGATGTCGGCGATCACGAAGCTCCTGTGACGCTCGACGGTCACCACCCCGAGTTCCGGATGGAGGGTGGTAAAGGGGTAGTCGGCGACCTTGGGGCGGGCCTCGGAGACCGCGCGCAGGAACGTGGATTTGCCGGCATTGGGCAGGCCCACGAGACCGATGTCGGCCAGCACCTGCAATTCGAGGTACAGCTCGCGGCCCTCGCCCGGGGCCCCGGGGATCGTGCGCCGCGGGGCGCGATTGGTGCTGCTCTTGAAGTGGGTGTTGCCGAGCCCGCCGCGGCCGCCCTTGGCGACCAGAAGCCGGGCCCCGTCGCGCGTGAGGTCTCCGAGGAGGTCGCCGGTCTCTTGATCGCGCACCAAGGTGCCGATCGGGACCGCGACCACGAGATCGGCGCCGTTGCGGCCCGAGCGCTGGCGCCCGGAGCCGCCGCCGCCATTGGCGGCGCGGAACTGCCGGGTGTACCGGAAATCCGCCAGGGTATTGAGACCGCTTTGGGCCTCGAAATAGATACTGCCTCCGGCCCCGCCGTCGCCCCCATCGGGCCCGCCGCGTGGCACGAATTTCTCGCGCCGGAAGCTCAAGGCCCCGTTGCCCCCATCGCCCGCCTGGACATGGATGGTGGCCTCATCGACGAACTTCATGCATCCCTCCCCGAGGATCCCGGGGCCGCGGCAGCGGATTCTTTAAGAGGCGGTGACGACGCTGACCGTCTTGCGGCGCTGCGGCCCCTTGACCTCGAACAGTACCTGTCCCTCGGCGCAGGCGAACAGGGTGTCGTCCTTGCCGATCCGAACGTTGCGGCCAGGATAGAAGCGGGTGCCGCGCTGGCGAACGATGATGTTGCCGGGTATGACCCTCTCTCCGCCGAAACGCTTGATGCCCAGGCGCTTCGACTCGGAATCGCGACCGTTGCGGGAACTGCCACCTGCCTTCTTGTGTGCCATGAGCGCTCCTTAGCCCTGCGCCGACTGTTCGCTCTTGCCCGCTATGGCCAAGATCTTCAGTTCCGTATAGTTCTGACGATGACCCGCGTGCTTGCGGTAATGCTTGCGTCGGCGAGTCTTGAAGATGCGGATCTTCTTGCCGCGGCCATGACTCTCGACGCGCGCCGTCACGGTCTCGGACAAGGCCGGGGCGCCGACCCGGACATCGCCGCCATCGGCGATCAACAGGACCTTGCCCAGGGTCACGTCCTGGCCCACCTCGGCTGGCAAGGTCTCGACCCGAACGGTCTCGCCCACCGCCACCCGATACTGTTTACCGCCCGTCTCGATTACCGCGTACATTGCCGTGAATGACTCCCTGACCAAATGTCCCAAGGGCGGCGGGAAGATTCTGGTTGCCGGCCCCGTTAAAAGCGGCGATTCTAGTGACTTTGGGGGCGCCGGTCAATGCACCGCGCCGTTGGGGGCAAGGCCTGCCGCCAGCCGGTCGCTTGACAGCGCACGCCATTCCGGAAGAGCATGACGGCGCTTTTGCCAAGGGGAGTCCATGTCCACGCCTGCGCCTGTCGATCGCCCGGCCTTTGACCTCGATGACATCCACGCCCTCATAAAAGACGAGAGCCTGGGGATCGACCGCGAGATCGCGCGTCGGCTCGACTCGGAAATCGTGCTCATCAACCAGTTGGGGCGCTACATCATTCAAAGTGGCGGCAAGCGCCTGCGCCCGACGGTGCTGCTGCTGGCCGCCAAGGCGTTCGGTTACGAGGGCACGGCGCACGTCACCCTCGCCACCGTCATCGAGTTCATCCACACGGCCACCCTGCTGCACGATGACGTCGTCGACGGCTCGGCGATGCGTCGCGGGCAGGCAAGCGCCAACGCCGTGTTCGGCAACGAGGCGAGCGTGCTGGTGGGCGACTTCCTGTACTCGCGGGCCTTCGAGATGATGGTCGAGGTCCAGAGCCTGCGCGTCATGGAGATCCTGGCGCACGCCACCAACACCATCGCCGAGGGCGAGGTCATGCAGCTCATCAACTGCAACGACCCGGACATCGAGGAGGACCGTTATCTCGCGGTCATCCGCAGCAAGACCGCCAAACTCTTCGAGGCCGCAGCCGAGCTTGGCGCGGTGCTCGGCGGCGCGCCCCCCATGGAACCGGTGCTGGCCGCCTACGGCCGCCATCTCGGCACCGCCTTTCAGCTCATCGACGACGCCCTCGATTACGGCCAGCACAACGCGCGCCTGGGGAAAAACATCGGCGACGACCTGGCGGAGGGCAAGACCACCCTGCCGCTCATCCACGTGCTGCGCACCGGCACGCCCACCGAGCGCGCGCTGGTGCGCGACGCCATCGAACAGGGCGGGCTCGAGCGCATCGACGGGGTGGTGGCCGCCATTGAATCCACTCAGGCGATCGCGTACACTTGCGCGCGGGCCGAGGGCGAGGCCGATTTGGCGCGGGCGGCACTCTCACCCATGCCCGACTCCCCATATAAACAGGCATTGCTGGACTTGGCCCATTTTTCCGTTCACAGGGACCACTGAGAGGGGTTCGTGGCGAACGGCGCATCGACGGGGTGTAGCTCAGCCTGGTAGAGCACTAGCTTCGGGAGCTAGGGGCCGGAGGTTCGAATCCTCTCACCCCG
>DAHWGZ010000142.1 GCA_027335965.1 Acidiferrobacter sp. | reverse complement strand
TTGACCGCCTCCACCCCGGCGGCCATGCCGAGCTGGATGAACCGGTCCATCTTGCGGGCTTCCTTTTCCGACAGGAACGTGCTGGTATCGAATCCCCGGACCTCGCCGGCGATGGTCGACGGAAATCCGCTCGCGTCGAATTGCGTCACCGCGCCAATCCCACTCTCGCCGGCGGTGATCCGCCGCCAATTGTCGGCGACATTGAGGCCAAGAGGCGTGACCGCCCCGAGCCCGGTGATGACGACGCGCCTCTTATTCAAACGAATCTCCCCAGATATGAACGCACGGCAATGCCCGGACCGCAGCCCGAATCAATTAGCGGCGTGCGCCGTGATGTAGTCGACCGCCTGCTTCACGGTCGTGATCTTCTCGGCCTCGTCATCCGAGATCTCGCAATCGAACTCCTCTTCCAGTGCCATGACGAGTTCCACGGTATCAAGCGAATCGGCGCCGAGATCGTCGACGAATGATGCGTCGGTCGAGACCTCGTTTTCATTGACTCCGAGTTGCTCGACCACAATCTTTTTTACCCGCTCTTCGATGCTGCTCATCTTTCATTCCTCCAGAAAATCGTTACGAAGCCGTGCGGCGGCATAGTTATCACATCCCCACCGCCGAAGTCTACCTTGGGCGCCGATCGGCTAATTCATATACATTCCGCCATTGATGTGCAAGGTCGTCCCGGTGATGTATGACGCCTCCGGGGACGCCAGAAATGCCACCGCGGAGGCGACGTCTTCCGGGGTTCCCAGGCGCGCAAGCGGAATCTGCGTCAGTAATGCGTCTTTCTGCCCCTGTCCGAGGGCGCGGGTCATGTCCGTGTCGATGAAGCCCGGGGCTATGGCGTTGACCGTGATATTGCGGCTGCCGACCTCGCGCGCCAGGGCGCGCCCGAAACCGATCAAACCGGCCTTGGCCGCCGCGTAATTCGTCTGCCCGGGGTTGCCCGTCACGCCCACCACCGAGCTTATGTTGATGATGCGTCCCCCGCGGGCCTTGGTCATCGCGCGCAGGCATCCGCGGGTGAGGCGAAACGTACCCGTGAGATTGGTTGCCAGGACATCATCCCAGTCCTCGTCGCGCATTCTCATGGCCAGCGCATCGCGGGTTATGGCGCCGTTGTTCACGAGAATGCCAGGCCACTGCGCGCGCTTCTCCAATTCCGAAAGCAACGCGTCGATCGATGATGGGTCCGACAGGTCCAGCGGGAATGCCCACCCCTGGACGTCGTGGGCCGCGAAATAGTCGGCGATCCCCTGGAGGCCTTTTTCCGAAGCGGCGGTCGCGATGATGCGCGTGCCCTGCGAGGCAAGCCGCAGCGCGCACGCCTTGCCTATTCCCCGGCTCGCGCCAGTGACCAAGGCAATATCCGCATCGAGTCCCATGATTGTCTCCCTGATTCTTGTGGTGATGGGCTAGGACGCCGTGGCCCCGAGGGCCGCGGCGAAATCCGCGGGCTCCCCTGAGGGTATGCATGGGAGGTCGACGATACGCTTGTTCAGGCCGCTAAGCACCTTACCGGGGCCGCATTCGACGATCCGCGCCACGCCCTCCCATGTCCCCATCAGGCGTATTGTCTCAACCCAGCGCACTGGTGAAAATAGCTGGCTTACAAGGGCCTCGCGGATGAGATCGGGCTCGGACAGGGTGGCCACCGGGGCATTATGGATGACGGGCACCACCGGCGCCTTCAAGGTCACAGGCGCCAGGGCCTCGGCAAACTCCCGCGCGGCGCCATGCATGAGTCCACAATGCGAGGGGGCGCTGACCGCAAGCACGACGCTGCGTCGCGCCCCGGCCTCGCGCGCCGCGACAAGGGCGCGGTCGACGGCGGCCTTGGTCCCGGCGATCACCACCTGCCCGGGGGCATTATAGTTGGCGGCCGCCAATGTCTCGCCTTGCGCGCAGTCGCGGCAGACCTTTTCCACGGCCTCATCGGCAAGTCCGAGGATGGCCGCCATGGCCCCCTCCCCTTGCGGCACCGCCGCCTGCATGAGTTCGCCGCGTCGCGCGACCAGTCGCACGGCCTGGCGAAAATCCACCGCCTCGGCGCACACCAGCGCCGCGTATTCGCCGAGACTGTGGCCGGCCATCACCACGGGTTGCGCCCCGCCGCGCGCGCGCCAGGCGCGGTAGCAGCCGACATCGGCGGCCAGCAGTGCCGGTTGCGTCACGGCCGTGCGGTTCAATGCCTCCTCGGGGCCGTTTTGCGAAAGATCCCAGAGGTCGCAACCCAGGATTTCGGATGCCTCCCGAAAGGTCTCGACGATCTGCCCGTGATCCGCCGCCAGCGCCTTCAGCATCCCCACGGATTGCGATCCTTGTCCGGGAAAGACCAGGGCCGTGCCACCGTTCGCGTTCATCGTCACCTCTTCGATCCTTTTATCAATACCGGAGAAGCACGGAACCCCATGTCAACCCCCCGCCAAACGCTTCCATGAGCACGATATCGCCACGCTGGATGCGTCCATCGCGGACGCCGCTATCGAACGCCAGCGGGATCGACGCCGCCGAGGTATTGCCATGCCGGTCGACGGTTACTATGACCTGATCCATCGCCATGCCGAGCCTTTTGGCGGTTGCCGCTATGATGCGAATGTTGGCCTGATGCGGCACCAGCCAACGGATATCCGTCTGCTTCAAGTTATTGGCGGCAAGGGTCTCGCCTACCAGCGCATCGAGCGTGGTCACGGCCATACGAAAGACCTCGTTCCCGCGCATGGTGATGCGCCCGGAGGCGGCGCCCCGCTCGGGCGTCTCGGTCGGTACCGTCAAAAGATCCTTATAGGCCCCGTCGGCATGCAGATGCGAAGACAGGATGCCCGGCTCATCGCTCGCCCCGACCACGACCGCGCCGGCGCCGTCGCCGAACAATACGCATGTCGATCGATCATTCCAGTCGACGAGGCGCGACATCGTTTCGGCGCCAACCACGAGCGCGCGCTTCGCGCTGCCGGTGCGAATGAACTTCTCGGCGATCGCGAGCGCGTACACGAAGCCTGTGCACACCGCCTGGACATCGAAGGCCGCTGGCCCGTGGATCCCCAGGCGCTCCTGCAGAAGACAGGCGGTGCCCGGAAAGACCCGATCCGGCGTGGTCGTGGCCACGATCACGAGATCGATCTCGGAAGCGAGGCAGCCGGCGGCATCGAGGGCTTGCCGGGCCGCGCGTTCCGCCAGATCGCAGGTCGTTTCGCCGGCCCCGACGATGCGCCGTTCGCGAATCCCGGTGCGCGATACGATCCACTCGTCCGACGTATCCACGCTCGACGCAAGCTCGGCGTTGGTCACGACGCGCTCGGGCAGGAAGCTTCCTGTGCCGAGGACGCGGGCGTGGCTCACGCCAGCCCCCGCTGCGGAGGCGGTTCCATTTCCCGACGGATACGATCCGGGATATTGTGCCGCACCTCGCGCAAGGCCACCTCCAGGGCGTTGCGCACGGCAACCGTGTCCGCGCTGCCGTGGCTCTTCACCACGACGCCGTTCAAACCGACCAGGGTCGCGCCGTTATAGCGCTTGGGGTCGACGCGCCGCGCAAAGGCCTTCAAGATGGGGCGCGCAACGAGGCCCGCCAGACGGGTACGCATGTTGCGTCCAAACTCCTCTTTCAGGAATGCGCGGATCATGCGCGCCAGGCCCTCGCTGGTCTTCAGCGCGATATTTCCCACGAATCCGTCGCATACGATGACATCGGCATGTCCGGCATAAATTCCATCACCCTCGACATAGCCGATATAGTTGAGCCCGCTGCGCGTCAGCAGCTGGGCCGCGGCCTTGACCACTTCGTTGCCCTTGATATCTTCCACGCCGACATTCAAAAGGCCGACGCTCGGGCGCTCCTTGCCGTCGACCGCGGTGGCCACGATCGTGCCCATCACCGCGAATTGCCGGAGATGTTCGCTGGTGCACTCGACATTCGCGCCCAGATCGAGCAGGTGCACGTGCCCCTTGAGGGTCGGAAGCGCGGTCACGATCGCGGGCCGATCGATGCCCGGCAAGGTCTTCAATATGAAGTGCGCGACCGCCATGAGCGCGCCGGTATTGCCGGCGCTCACGCACGCGTCCGCTTGTCCGTCGCGCAGCAGGCTCAGCGCCACGCGCATCGACGAATCGCGCTTGGTTCGCAGGGCTTGGGCGGGAGGCTCGTCCATGCGCACGACCTCGGTGGCCGGGACGATCTGCAGGCGCTCATGGGCCCCCGCCGCCAGCCGGCGCAGCTCGCCTTCTATGACATCCGGTTGTCCCACAAGCGCAACACGCGCCTCGGACTGGGATCCCAGGAAGGCAAGCGCCGCCGAAACCGTGACGCGCGGGCCATGATCACCCCCCATGGCATCGAGGGCGATAGTGATAGTCACTTACGACTCCGGGAGAGACCTAGTCGGCTTTGGTATCGAGGACCTTGCGGCCACGATAATAGCCGTCCGGGCTCACGTGATGACGACGGTGCGTCTCCCCGCTCGTGGAGTCGACAGACAAGGTCGGGCGGGACAAGGCGTCGTGCGAGCGGCGCATGCCGCGCTTGGAGGGGGTCTTACGGCTCTTCTGTACCGCCATTGTATTCTTTCCTCAGTTCCTATTATCGCGTCTATCGCGCTTCAATAACCCCGCCAACCCGGCGAATGGATGGGTCCCGGCCGCCGGTCGCAGGATGGGTTCGCACCCCTCGGGGTGCCGCGGCGCCATGGGCAAGGCCAGCA
>DAHWGZ010000141.1 GCA_027335965.1 Acidiferrobacter sp. | reverse complement strand
CTCACCGAACTAAACGGCATATTGCTCGTCTGCGCGCCGACCGTGCGCGTGGACTTCAAGACCGCGGCGATATCCGAGGCCTTGGCGTAATTCATGCGGATCAGGACCGTCTCCAAGGGCTCGAGCTTGCGGGCCTCGGCGCGCGCCTTGAGGCGCGCCTCACGCTCCTTGGCCATCTGCGCGGCCGGCGCCACCAGGATGATGTTGCCGCGCCGCTCCATGCCCAGGTTCTTGGTCCGCAGGATGAGGTGCAGGGCCTGCTTCCACGGGACGTCGTGCAGCTCCAGGGTGAGGGTGCCGCCTACGGCGCTGCTCGTGACGAAATTCAGGCCGCTGAAGTTGGCGAGCACCTGCAGGGCGGCGCGCACGCCGATATGCTGAAAATCGAGCGAGATCTTGCGGCTTGCGTACTTGTTCTTCTTGCGCTCGGAGATCCGATAGGCGCGCCGCGAGACCGGCGTCACGCGCATCAGGAATCCGCGCGCCGCCTGATAACCCATTTGCGTGTAATGGCCGTAGGTGTGCAGGATCATGCGCGCCGAGCGCCCGTCCTGGAACGTCCGGATGGTGTCGATGGGGGTCGCGAAATCGGTCACCACGAGCTTGCGCTGCTCGGCCTTGGGGACCGCCGTGTCATGGAAGGTGAGGATGATGCGATGACCCTGATTATGGACGCTCACCGCCACGTTCGAGCTCGACAGCTTGACCTGCACCTTGCCCGCGCCGTTGCGACCGCGATGGAACTTGATGGCCCGCAGGCGATAGCGCGGACGATGATTGCGCCCGGGCGGCAGGACCGGGATCTTGGGCGTGGCGATGGCCGCCTGCGCGATCCGCGTGTTGGCGCTTGCGACGATGACGTCAATGGCGTGCGGCCGCACATAAGCCTTGTAGGCGGCGGGGTTCACCAGGCGGATGACGATGCGGGTCATGCCGTTGGCCTCGACCGCCGCGACGTTGCGGACATCGCCTGCGCCCACCTGCAGCTCGCCGAGCGAGGGCTTGATGATGGTATTGGGGACGTCCAGCACCACCATCGCGGGCTTGGTCAGCACGAAGGCCGAAGGTGCCTTGGGGCGCCGCGTGGTCACCAGGTGAAGCTCGATCCTGTTCCCCGGAAACGCAAAGTAGCTCAATTTCCGCAGGACGTTCGGGGCACCGGCGGCGCTCTTGGCCACCACCGGCTTGACCGCCGGGCGCGCGCTCGGGGTGGCCGGGCGGGCGCTGGGGGCTTTCACGCCGACGACCCCGGCGAGGACCGCCTCGTAGCCATAGGAGACGCGCGTGAGACGCATCTGCCCGCGCTTCGTCAACAACACGTCGACATCCACCCCGTGGCCGTGATCGGTGAGATACGGATAGACCCCCTTGACCGTGCCCGACCCCGGAAGATCCCGGACGTGGGTTCCGAGCGTGGTGCGGCGCAGGTGGACGCGCAAAAGCCGTCCGTGGCGCTTGACCTCGAGTCGGCCGCGGCGATGGCCGCTGATCGCGAGCCGCAGGGCTGGCTTGCCCGCGACGGTGATCCAGGAAAGCCCGGTGAGTGTGGCGGCCCCAGCCACGGCGAACGCGGAGAGCGCGAAGGCGATGGCGGCGAGCTTGGTTCTGATCATGATGGGGCTCCCTTTACTTGATAACCAAAGTGACAGGCTGTTTTACCCAGCCCGTCGGGCCAGCGACGGTTTCCACAAGGCGAATCTTGTGCGCGGTGATGCGCACGACCTTTCCATAGTGCTCGCCCATGTAATCACCCACCTGGACGCGATGGGTCGAATGGTCGGGAGTCCTGACCAGGGCCCACAGGCTGGGGCCGGCGGACAAGGTTCCGACCATCGTGAGCGCATCCAAGGGGAAGTGCTGCAACGGGCCCTTGGGTAGGTTGCGGTCCGGATTGGGACCGCGACCCGGCAGGCGCATGGCAAACGGCTCGAACGGATCGATATGGTGATGCATGTCGAACGCCACGATGTGCGGAGCGGGGATCTTCGGGACCGGCTTGACCGGGGGATGGTACCCGGTGTCGGCGGTCGCGACGAACTGCTGAAGGCGCGCCATGCTCCCACCCCCGGAGCATCCGGCAAGCAGTGCGCAGGCCACGGCCATGAATGATAGGCGCATCCTCATTTCTTCATATACCGGTGCTTGAGATAACGGTAGGTCCTGGCGGTCACGGACATCGACAGGAAATCCCCCGACTTGGCCGTGACCTTGACATCGCCAAGCGTCACGATGCGCGGCAACGCGGCAATATCGCCCACGAAATGCCCGAGCTGCTCATAGGTCCCGGCGACGGTCAGCGCTATCGGGAGCTCGGCGTAGAAGTCCTCGGGCTTTTCCTTTTCGGGCTTGAACAACGCGAACTGAAGCCCGCTGCTCTTGCCGGCCTGCGTGACCTCGGTCACGAAGCCCGGCATGTGGGTGGTGTTCGGGAGCTCCTGCAAAAGCCCCCCGAACACGACCTTCATCTTCTTCATCTGCTGCTCGTAGGCCGGCAGCTGCGCGGCCTCCATCTTCTGCTGCAGGAACTGCTGCTTCAGCGCGGTCTCCTGGGTCCTCAGGCCATCATAGGTCTGGATCTGCCCCTTTATGAAAAACCAGTAGCCGGCGAACAACAGCAGCACGCACGACAAGCCAACCCCCACAACCTTGACGGAATACGGAGCCGCCGCGAGATTATTGAGGTCGACGCCCTTGAGGTCTTCGATCGTCTGCCGCCAATCCACGGCTATGCCCTCCCCGCGACGGGCTTTTTGGTGGGCGCCATGCCCTTGCCCTGCGCGGTCAACGTAAAGAAGCTCAAATGGCCGGCCCCGCTCTTCTTCACGGTGATGACATCGAGGACCGGATTCGTGAACCACGGCGAGGCCGCCAGGTTGCGCATGAATTGCGACACGCGCTCGTTGGACTGGGCGACACCGGAGATCGTGAACGCCTCGGCCTTCTGCCCAAGCGACGTGAGATACACGCCGGGAGGGACGTCGCGCGCCAGGCTATTGAAGCTGTGCACGATCATCATGCGATCCATCTGCAGCTTCTGGATGACATGCATGCGCGCGAGCAACGCCGCGCGCTTTTTCTTGATCAAGGCGATCTTGTGGATCTTGGCCGCCATGAGCGCCATCTGCTGCTGCAGATAGGCGTTGCGCGCCTGCTGGTGGGCCACCACGTCGCCAACCTGCATGTGGATATAGAAAAGCACGACCAGGACGCCGGCCCAGGCCAGCGCCGCGTCGCGGACGAGCCGCTTGTCGAGCTCCTTGCGGCGCTGTTCGCGCCACGGCAGAAGATTGAGCCGCATCATGGATCGAAGCTCCGTAGCGCGAGCCCGCAACTGACCATCAGGGACGGGGTCTCCTTGCTAAAGACCTGCGGCTTGACCCGCGAGGCGAGCGTCATGCCGGTGAATGGATTGGCGATGGCCACCGGCACGCCCACGCGCGTCGCCAGCAGCTTGTCGATGGCCGGGATCTGCGCGCAGCCGCCCGCCAGCAACATGAGATCGACCTTGTTGAAAGGGCTCGAGGAGTAAAAGAACTGCAGGGAGCGCGTGACCTCCTGGCACAAGGCCTCCAGAAACGGTCGCAGCACCTCGGACTGGTAGTTCTCGGGCAGCCCGCCCTGCTTCTTGGCAAGCCCCGCCTCCTCATAGGAGAGCCCATAGCGCCTCTGGATCTCCTCGGTCAGTTGGCGCCCGCCGAAGCTGTGGGACCGGATATAGACCGAGCGGTTATTGTGCATGACGTTCAACGTCATGCTCGTCGCGCCGATATCGTAGACCGCGACGGTCTTTTCCATGCCGCCGCCCGCCATGTGCTCCGCAAGGAGGCCATAGGCGTTTTCCATCGCATAGGTCTCGAGATCGACGATCACCGGCTGGTAGCCATGCGTCTGGATGACCGCCAGATAATCGTCCACCACTTCCTTGCGACACGCCGCGATCAGGACCTCCACCTCCTCGGTGTTGTCTTCGGCCGGCCCCACCACCTGGAAATCGACGTTCACCTCGTTCAAGGGATAGGGAATGTGGTGTTCGGCCTCCATCTCGATCTGGGTCTGGAGCTCCGACTCGGTGAGCGCCGCCGACATATGCACGGTCTTGCAGATCGCCTGGCTTGCCGGCATGGACACGGCAACGCGCTTTAATTTCGTTCCGCAACGCTTCATGGCGCGATCCACGGTCGCACCCACCTGCTCGATATCGGCGATCGCGCGCTCTATGACCGCATTCTGCGGCATGGGCTCCACGGCGTAGCGCTCCACGCGATACTGGCTCTGATTGTGGCTCAACTCCAGGACCTTGACCGACGAGGTACTGATGTCCAGGCCGACGAGCGGCGGCTTTTTGCGGTTGAGAAGGTGCAATTTCCTCCCTTTTTCCGGAACTTATGTCCGGTACGTCGCTCTTTAGGTGAGCTGCCATGAACTATAGATCAGGGATTGGCGGTATGCCAATGCTTTGGCCTTCTCACATTTACCCTTATACTGGAATGCACCCTGCTGGTTGAGAGATTATGGCCCCTTCATCTACGTCCGGCGCGTCCTTGAAACGCCGGCTCGGGTTCCGGTTGTTGCTCGTTTTCTTCGGATTTTTTGCCGCCGGGGTCCTGGCGGCGGCTGTGACGGCGATCGTACTTGCGCCGACGCTGCCGCCGGTCCACAACATCCTGCGCAAGCACCTGAAGGCCCCCCTTCAGGTGCTGACCCGTCATGGACAGTTGATCACCGAATTTGGCAACGAGGAACGCATGCCGGTGACCCTCA
>DAHWGZ010000140.1 GCA_027335965.1 Acidiferrobacter sp. | reverse complement strand
ACGATGACATCGACAACCTTCAAGATGATGTAGGTGACGACCGCGTCGTAGACCAGCACCTACCCGACGTCGATCAACTGCTTAACCACCTGATAGTCGTTGCCCTCGAGGGCCCCGGCCGTCCCGCCAATGGCCTTGACCGCGAACACGCCGGTCAGGATCGCGCCGAGCGCGCCGCCGATGGCGTGAACCCCGAAGGCATCCAGGGAGTCGTCGTACCCAAAGAAGTTCTTCATGTAGGTGGCCGTCCAGAAACATACTGCGCCGCCGGCGATGCCTATGATGAACGCCCCGGTCGGATCGACGAAGCCGGCGACCGCACCCGACACCATGCCGAGCACGCTCGGCTTGCCGCGCGCCATCCACTCCGCGAACATCCACGCGAGCGCGGCCGCGGCAGTCGCGATCTGGGTCGTGGCCATGGCCATCCCCGCGCGCCCGCCGGCCGATACCGCGCTGCCGGCATTGAAGCCAAACCAGCCCACCCACAGGAGCGCCGTGCCGATGACGGTGAGTACGAGATTGTGCGGCGGCATCGCCTCCTTGCCGTAGCCCTTGCGCTTACCCAACACGAGGGCTGTGACAAGACCTGCGACGCCCGCGTTCAGGTGCACGACCGTGCCACCCGCGAAGTCCAGGGCACCGAGCTGCGCGAGCCAGCCGTCCGATGACCAGACCCAGTGAGCGATCGGCGAATAGACGAATACGAGCCACAGGCCCATGAACCATAGCAGCGCGGAGAACTTCATGCGCTCGGCGAACGATCCGGTGATGAGTGCCGGCGTGATGATGGCGAAGGTCATCTGGAAGGTCATGTACACGGATTCCGGCACCGCGAGCGAGAGTCCGGTGACCGTGTCTTTGTTCATGCCGTGCAGAAAGACCCGCGACAAACCCCCGATCCAGGGATTGCCGTTGGTGAACGCGAGACTATAGCCGATCGCATACCAGAGCACGGTCACAAGGCAGGTGACGATGAAGCTTTGCGCAAGGGTATCGAGGACATTTTTCTTGCGTACCATGCCGCCGTAATACAAGGCCAGGCCTGGTATCGTCATCATCAACACCAGCGCCGTGGACGCCAGCATCCAGGCGGTATCGCCCGGATTGATCTTGGCGTTGGCGTCGCTGCTCACGGCGTCCGTTGGCGCGGCCGCCGGCGTTGGCGCGGCGGCCGGGGCCGGAGTGGCCGCGGGTGCTGCGGCCATGGCCTGCGCCGGGGCCGCCGGGGCGGCGGCATTGGCCGCCAGCGCCGCGACCGGAAGGACTCCGAGCGCAAGCGCGAGCGCCAGGCCGCGCATCCAGCGGGACCAGGCGCCGGTCAGGCTGCCGGTCTCGGTCATAGGGCCTCCGGTCCGGATTCGCCGGTGCGGATGCGAATCGCCTGCTCGAGGTCGAAGACGAAGATCTTGCCATCGCCGATCTTGCCGGTGTTGGCGGCCTTGCCGATGGCCTCGATCACGCGTTCCACCAGATCATCGTCGATCGCGACCTCGATCTTGACCTTCGGCAGAAAGTCGACGACGTACTCCGCGCCCCGATAGAGCTCCGTATGGCCCTTCTGGCGTCCAAATCCCTTGACCTCGGTTACGGTGATGCCCTGCACCCCGATCTCCGACAGGACCTCGCGGACGTCGTCGAGCTTGAAGGGCTTGATGATGGCGGATATCAGTTTCATGAGTGGATCTCCTTGAGAAAGGCGGTTAGCCCCTGCCGCCCGTATACACGTCGACCGTATCCCCCGAGCGCGACCACGGGCGCTGTGCGAAGCGCATTCATATTACCCCCTTGGTGAGTGTGACTATGCCCGTAGCGTGGGCGGGCGATGGGAGCAATGCAGGGAGCGTGCCAAAGAAAAGGGAGGCGGAAACCATGCTTTAGGACGGTTCCTCGCCTCCCTGGAAGACGGCAACGCACCATTATGGTGAATTACCGCATCAATCATGCACCACTACGGGGCCTTGGCCTCCGTCTTGCGAAGCGATACCGCGGCCTCGACCATATGGCGCAGGGCGCTCTCGGTCTCGGGCCAGCCACGGGTCTTCAGGCCGCAGTCCGGATTGACCCAGAGGTGCTCGGGAGGCAGGACCTTTTCGGCCTTGCGCATGAGCCGGACCATTTCCTCGGTGGACGGCACGCGGGGCGAATGGATGTCGTAGACGCCCGGGCCGATCTCGTTTGGGTAATCGAAGTTCACGAAGGCATCCAGGAGCTCCATGTCCGAGCGCGAGGTCTCGATGGTAATGACATCGGCGTCCATCTCGGCCACCGCCTCGATGATGTCATTGAACTCCGCGTAGCACATGTGCGTGTGGATCTGGGTCTCGTCGCCCACGCCCCCGGAAGACACGCGGAACGCGCGCACCGCCCACGCCAGGTAGGCCTTGTGGTCCTCCCGCCGTAGCGGCAGGCCCTCGCGCACCGCCGGTTCATCGATCTGGATCACGCGGATGCCGGCCCGCTCCAGGTCGCAGACCTCGTCGCGGATCGCAAACGCGATCTGCAAGGCGGTGTCGGCGCGCGGCTGGTCGTTGCGCACGAAGGACCACTGCAAAATGGTGACCGGACCGGTCAGCATCCCCTTCATGGGCCGCTTGGTCAGCGATTGCGCGTACTTCGCCCATTCCACGGTCATGGGCTGGGGCCGCGACACGTCCCCGAAGATGATCGGGGGCTTCACGGCGCGCGAACCGTAGCTCTGCACCCAACCGTAGTCGGTGAACGCGAACCCTTGGAGCTGCTCGCCGAAATACTCCACCATGTCGTTGCGCTCGGCCTCGCCATGCACGAGCACATCGAGGCCGATCTCCTCCTGCTTGCGCACCGCAAGGGCGATCTCGGCGCGCATCCGCTCCTCATAGTCGGCCGCGCTGATGCGTCCGGCCTTGAAGTCGCGGCGCGCGGTGCGGATCTCGCTGGTCTGCGGGAAGGAGCCGATGGTCGTGGTCGGAAACATCGGGAGATTCAGATGGGCGCGCTGCAGCGGGCGGCGCTTGGCGAACGCCTGCTTTCTCGCGGCATCCGCCGGCTTCACGGCCGCGACCCGCGCCTTGACCGCGGCGTCATGGATGCGCTTCGACGACTTGCGATCCTGCGCCACGCGCCGGCTCTCCTCGAGGGCCTGGGCGATGGCCGCGTCGCCCTCGTCCAGTCCGCGCTTCAAGAGCCCCACTTCCGTCATCTTCTGGGTGGCAAAGGCGAGCCAGCTGCGGATCTCGGCATCGAGCCTCTGCTCGCGCATGAGGTCCACGGGGACGTGCAGTAGCGAGCAGCTGCTCGCTACTGCAAGACCGCCCTTATGGCCTTGCGCCGCACGCAGCACCCCGAGCGCGGCCTCGAGATCGGCGCGCCAGATGTTGCGGCCGTCGACCACGCCCAGGGACAGAAGCTTGTCCGCCGGCAGCGCCTTCAGGACCGCCGGCAATTGATCCGCGCCACGCACGAGATCGATGTGCAGGCCCGCCGTGGGGAGCTTGCAGGCCAACTCGCGGTTGGCCCCCAGACTCTCGAAATAGGTCGTCAGCAGGAGCTTCGGGCCCGCCGCCGACAGCCCTTCGTAGGCCTTGGGGTAGGCGTCGGTCCAGGCCTTGGGCAGATCCAGGACCAGTGCCGGCTCGTCGATCTGCACCCATTCCACCCCGAGGTCGGCAAGCCGCTTCAGGATCTGCTGGTAGACGGGCAGGAGATCGGGCAGCAGCGACAAGCGGTCGAAGTCCTCGCCCTTGGTCTTGCCCTGCCACAGGTAGGTGAGCGGCCCAAGGAGCACGGCCTTGACCGGAAAGCCCGCGGCGCGGGCCTCGGCGACGTCCTCGAAGAGCCGCGGCGAGGAGATCGCGAACCGCTGGCCCTTATGAAATTCGGGCACGATATAATGGTAATTGGTATCGAACCACTTGGTCATTTCGCAGGCATGCGTGGCCTTGCCCGTGGGGGCCACGCCACGCGCCATGCGGAAAAAGGTATCGAGGTCCACCTCGGGCCCCTGCCACTCGAAACGGGGGGGCACCACGCCCAACAGGGCGCTGGTCTCGAGGACGTGGTCATACCACGCGAAATCGCCAACCGTCACGAAATCAAGGCCGGCGGCCTTCTGGGCGCCCCAGGCGCGCATCCGCAAGTCCTTGCCGACATCGCGAAGGGCCTGTTGGGTCAGGCTCCCCTTCCAGTAGGCCTCGAGGGCCTTCTTAAACTCCCGATCGGGGCCGAGACGGGGGAAACCAAGGATGTGTGCAAGACTCAAGATCGACTCTCCGGGGCACGCGCCCATAGCGAATGACAAGTTGGGGGGCAATACGGCGCCGACGCGGGGATCGCCAGCGGCTGTGCGAGGCTAACCTCGACCGTTGCCGGAGTCAATGGGCGAACGGCCCACGGGGCCACGGACCGCCCTGCCCCTAGGCATGGCATGGTCTTCGAGTGCTAGAATCGGTTCGACAGGATATCGCAGGGATGGCGGCCCGAGACACCGGGCGCTCCGCGCAACGTCGCTACCGGAGGACGCTTATGCTGGAAAAGATCTTGGCCGACGTCATCAAAATCGGCCGTCTGACAGTCCGTTACCCGGACGGACAGGTGGGGCGCTACGGCGAGGGATCGCCGGAGGCCGAATGGGTCATAACGGACAAGTCGGCGATCCGCCGCCTGATCCGCGACCCCTGGCTTCAGATGGGCGAGACCTACATGGACGGGGCCTGGGACGCGCCAAAGGGCTTGGCGATGTTGCTCGAGGTGCTCTTGCGCAACATCCCCGACGAACCCCCCTCCTCGCTTTTCACGAACCTTAAGCGCTATCTCGAACAAGGCAACGGCCGCCAG